>NZ_BAAAMU010000028.1:0-104640 GCF_039529435.1 Nonomuraea maheshkhaliensis | reverse complement strand
TACCAGCTCGAAGCCAGGGTGGACGAGCAGAACGCGGTCCCCGAGCAGAACGAGGCCAACAACGGCCACACCGCGCCATCACCCCTGGTCGTCGCCGACGCGCCAGGCCCGGACCTGCAGATCCTCGGCCTGACCGCCACGCCGCCGAACCCCGCCGCCGGCACCCGCGTCACCTTCACGGTGGCCGTCAGGAACCGCGGCACCACCACGACCGGCGCCACCACGGTCACCCGGGTCGCGATCGGCGGCACCACGCTCGACACCCCGACCTCGCCCATCGCCGCGGGCGCGACGGAGAACGTGGCCGTGAGCGGCGGCTGGACCGCCACGAGCGGTGGCGCCACCGCCGTCGCCACCGCGGACGCGACCGGAGCCGTGGCCGAGACCGACGAGGGCAACAACACGTTCTCGCAGCCGATCACCGTCGGCCGCGGCGCCTCGCTGCCGTACGTCGAGTACGAGGCGGAAGCGGCCTCCTACCAGGGCACCCTGCTGCAGACGGACCCGCTGCGCACGTTCGGGCACACCAACTTCGCCACCGAGTCCTCCGGCCGCAAGTCGGTCCGGCTGAACTCGACCGGCCAGTACGTCGAGTTCACCTCCGTGAACCAGGCCAACTCGATCGTGGTGCGCAACTCCATCCCGGACGCACCGGGCGGCGGCGGCATCGAGGCCACGATCAGCCTGTACGCCGACGGCGCCTTCGTACGGAAACTCACCCTCTCCTCCAAGCACAGCTGGCTGTACGGCACCAGCGACGACCCGGAGGCGCTGACCAACACCCCGCAGGCCGACGCGCGCAGGCTGTTCGACGAGTCGCACGCGCTGCTGTCGCGCTCGTACCCGGCCGGCACCAAGTTCCGGCTGCAGCGCGACGCCGGCGACGACGCCGCGTTCTACATCATCGACCTGATCGACCTGGAGCAGGTCGCGCCCGCGGCGGGCAAGCCGGCCGAGTGCACGTCCATCACCGACTACGGCGCCGTCCCCGACGACGGCGTGGACGACACGAACGCGATCCAGCGGGCCGTCACCGACGACCAGAACGGCGTCATCGCCTGCGTGTGGATCCCGCCGGGGCAGTGGCGGCAGGAGAAGAAGATCCTCACCGACGACCCGCTGAACCGCGGCCAGTACAACCAGGTCGGCATCAGGGACGTGACGATCCGCGGCGCGGGCATGTGGCACTCGCAGTTCCACACCCTGACCGAGCCGCACCTGGCCACGGGCGGGATCAACCATCCGCACGAGGGCAACTTCGGCTTCGACATCGACGACAACGTGCAGATCTCCGACGTGGCCATCTTCGGCTCCGGCCGGATCCGCGGCGGCCCAGGCGGCGCCGAGGGCGGGGTCGGGCTGAACGGCCGCTTCGGCCGGAACACGAAGATCAGCAACGTCTGGATCGAGCACGCCAACGTAGGCGTCTGGGTCGGCCGCGACTACGACAACATCCCCGAACTGTGGGGGCCGGCCGACGGGCTGCAGTTCAGCGGCATGCGCATCCGCGACACCTACGCCGACGGCATCAACTTCAGCAACGGGACGCGGAACTCGCGCGTGTTCAACTCCAGCTTCCGCACCACCGGGGACGACTCGCTGGCCGTCTGGGCCAACCCGTTCGTCAAGGACCCGTCGGTGGACATCGCCCACGACAACACGTTCGTCAACAACACCATCCAGCTCCCGTGGCGGGCCAACGGCATCGCGATCTACGGCGGCTACGGCAACAAGATCGAGAACAATCTGGTGTACGACACCATGAACTACCCCGGCATCATGCTGGCCACCGACCACAACCCGCTGCCCTTCTCCGGTCAGACGCTGATCGCCGGCAACGCGTTGTACCGCTGCGGCGGCGTCTTCTGGGGCGAGGCGCAGAAGTTCGGCGCCATCACCTTGTTCGCCCAGAACCGCGACATCACCGGCGTGACCATCCGCGACACCGAGATATCCGACTCGACCTATGACGGCATCCAGTTCAAGGCGGGCGGCGGCAACATGCCCGGCGTCGCCATCGCGAACGTCCGCATCGACAAGTCCAACAACGGCGCGGGCATCCTGGCCCACGGCGGCGCCCGGGGCAGCGCGACCCTGAGCGGCGTCACCATCACGAACTCGGCGACCGGCGACATCGTCAGGGAACCGGGCACCGGCTTCGTGATCACGGGCGGATAGCGCACCCCAGGGCCGGGGCGGGCGGTCACCGCCCCGGCCAGTGCGGGTCGAACAGGTCGAACCTGTTCGGCAGGCCCAGCAGGTAGCGCGCGTCGTCGGTGTCGTGCAGCAGCCTGAACTCGCGCGGCACGTACAGGCTGAACAGCCGGGCCCGGGCTGCGGAGGAGCCGGAGGCGTCCAGAACGGCGTTGGCCGTCATGCGCCCGGCCTCGTTCGCGCCCTCCATCGTGGCCAGGTTGATGCTGTTGCGGACGTGGTCGGCGGCCAGGAAGAGGTTGGGGATGGCGGTGCTGGCGCCCGGCCGGTCCGCCCAGGAGGAGGGCGTGTTGATGAGCAGCGGCTCGTCGTTGGCCACCGCCGGCGTGGCCTCGCCGGTGATCGCCGGGTCGACGTACCAGAACCGTACGATCGAGTCGGGCAGCAGCGCCGCGCCGCCGGGCAGCGCCGAACGCACCTGGGCGAGCACCTCTTGGACGATCTGCGGCCGGGTGCACTGCTTGGCCGTCTTGCCGAACAGGATGCCCGGCGTGTTCCAGTCCGACAGGTCGAGCGACAGGCAGTCGGTGACGGTGCCGTCGCCGTAGCGCGCCGCGAAGTCCCCGGACCAGAACTGGGCCTGGCTGATCGAGGTGAGCGCCCACGGGGTGGCCGCGTAGATGAGGTGGCCGTTCGCGATCGGGCGGGGCTCCTTCAGGTAGATCATGACCCCGTTCATCCAGTCCCGTCTCCAGCCGGTCCAGCCGGGCCAGCGCGGGGTCGGCGGTCTTCATCGCGGGCGTCAGCAGCGGCCGCAGCCGCTCGCCCGTCGCCCGCCTGGCCGGCGCCGGAAGCCCGCGCGTGTCCCACGCCAACGGGCGGGCCTGTTACTACGCCTACTACGAGGACCCGCGCGCGGAGTGGCGCGACACCGCCGCGATGTGGCTGACCGGTCGCGAGCTGGGCAACGCCTTCCCCTGCGATGCGGGGCTGACGCTGGTCCTGCTGATGCCGCCGGCCGAGCACCCGTCGTACTTCCGCCGCTCGTCGGGCCCCGGCTGGGCGCTGGCCGGGGACGCAGGGCATTTCAAGGACCCGGTCACCGCGCAGGGCATCCGCGACGCCGTACGGTTCGGGCGGCTGCTCGGGGAGGCCGTCGCCGGCGTCCTGGACGAGCCCGCCGCGCTCGACCGGGCCACCCGAGCGTGGGAGCGCACCCGCGACGCGCCGTGCGTGCGCACCTACCACTGGACGAACTGCTCAGGCGCGGCGACGGCCTGGCCCACGTGCGGTTCGAGCTGCTCAGGGCGCTCACCGCGGACGAGGACGGCGTGCGCCGCGTCCTTGACACCTACTCCCGCCTGCGCGACCCGCGCGCGACCCTCGCTTTGCCCGTCCTGCTCGGTGCCACCGCCCGCGCGCTGCGGCACGGGGCCGGGCAGCGCGCGGCCATCGTGCGCGCGGCGGGGGAGGCCCTGGCCGAACTCGCCGGCCATCGACGCGAGGCCCGACGTCTCCTGTCGAAGCCATGACCGCCGGTCGCCTCGCGGGCGTCCGAGGTCACTTCGCGGGGCGGATGCGGATGACGGCGGTCTTGCCGACCGCGCCGAGCACCTCCAGGCGCATCTTGTTGATGACCGTCTTCATCCCGACGGAGCAGTCCAGGATCACGTAACCGGGCGCGCCTTGCGACGGTCCCGTGATGGAGGCGCTGCAGCCGGCGCCCTTGGAGAAATTCGAGCCGGTCAGCGGCGCGAACATCGTCACCGTGCGGGAGTTGACGCCGGTCACCTGGATCGGGCCGATGCCGTAGCGCACCGGCAGCGGGATCTGGGCCTTGCGTTTCACCCGGATCTCGCACCTGCCGTCCGCGCACGAACGTCGATTGCCGCCGTCGGCCGCATCGGGCAGCTTCGGGCGGGGCGACGGGCTCGCGGACGCGGTGGCGGATTCGGTGGCGGACGCGGTGGCGGACGCGGTGGTGGAGGGCGTGCTGGACGCGGCGGGTGAGGTGGCGGGTGCTGTGGCGGGGGAACCGCCGGAGGACGTGGGGGATGCGGTGGCGGGCGCACCGGACGCGGCGGCGTCGCCGGGTGCCGGCTCCTGCGCGGAGCACGACACGAGCGCGACGGCGGCAGCCGTACCGAGCAGAACGCGGGCCAGCGGGCGCGAGCAGTCCATACGGGCACTCAACCGCATCCGCACGGGGACCGGTCCGGATCGCGCGCCCCTTTCCTGGGCCGTCAGTCGCCCCCGCCGCCACCCCCGCCACCCCCGTCGCCGCCCCAGCCACCACCCCCGTCGCCGCTGTCACTGCTGTGACTGTGGTAGGAGCCGGGCATCCCTGATCCGTAGCGTGGAATGCCGGGGTTGCCGGAGCCTCTGCGCAGGGCCGGCGAGCCGCTGAGCAGCGACCACACCGACCGTACGATGATGAGCGCGATCGCGATCATGAATACGGCTGCCACGATGGTCGAGAACGTCACAAGACTTCACCCCCGTGAGTCTGGAAATCTCCCGTTCCGCCCACGGTAGACAGGGCGCCCGCGCCCCCGGGGCTTCTGAACCTTCTGCTCGCCGCCGGAAGCGGGTCTCTCAGCCCGGCCGGCCGGCGGGGCGGCAGGCGTCGAGGAGGAACACGCACTCCATCGCGACCTGCGCGGCGAGAGCGCCGGTCAGGCCCGCGTGGTCGTGCGGCGGGCTCACGGTGTTGACGTCGAAGGCGGCGAAGCCGAGCCCACGCAGCCCGCGCAGGATGCTCAGCCCCTCCCGCACCGTGATCCCGCCCCAGGAGGGGGTGACCACGCCGGGCGCCGCGGACGGGTCGAAGACGTCCATGTCCCAGCAGAGGTAGACGGGAGCGCCGGCGAACCGGGCCCCGGATCCGCTCGACCGGCGCGGGCACGCCCATGGCGGTGAACTCGTCCAGGGCGACGACCTCGTAGCCGAGGTCCCTGGCCACGCCCACGATCCCGGGGCTGCCCCGGTGCTCGGTGTCGCGCATGCCCACGTGCAGCGAGGCCGCCGGGTCGATCAGCCCCTCGGTCACGGCGTGCACGAACGTGTTGGCGTTGTTGTACTCGTGGGGGTAGACGCCGTCGTACGCGTCGGTGTGGGCGTCGAAGTGGAGCATCGCGAAGCCGTCCCGATGCCGTCCCGATGCCGTTTCAGCGCCCGGAGCTGGGGCAACGTGACCGCCCCGTCGCCGCCCAGGGTCAGCGGCACGGCGCCCGCCGCGAGGATCCGTGACACCCCGGCCTCGATGGCGGGAAAGCTCTGGCCGACGCCGCCCGGCCGGACGTCCACGTCGCCCGCGTCGATCACGCCGAGCTCGCGCGGCAGGTTCGTGCCTGCTCGCGGACAGGTCCTGACCGGCGGGAACCCCGAACAGCGTGCCCACCGGCGAGACCGGCATGGCCGCTGTACGCGTCATTCCCGCATATCAACGATCATTTGCCCGGTTTTCGAGGCGACCGCCACCGGTCCGGGATTGTGTCTCGACGCTCCAGGGGCGTCCACCTACAGTTCGGGCATGCGGGTGTGCGCGCACTGGCTCGGCGAGGGCTTGCGGTGCCGGATTCCGTTGCGGTGGATCAGACGCGGCGGGCTGGGGGCCGCGGATCACGCAGCCGCGGATCGCGGGGGCCGGCGATCACGACGCTCCGTTCGCCCGCGACGGCGAACGGGCCGGATCGCCGGACGCACCTGGCGGCTCTCAACGCGAGGAGTGTCCTGTCCTACGAGAACCGGTTCCCAGAGGGGCACGATCATGGAGACCCTTCCCCTGCTCAGCATGGGGTTCGACGGAGCTCGCTTGCAGGCCACGCGGCATGCCGTCTCCGGCCGGGCCCGGGGGCAGGGGCTGGCGGGCGAGCGGCTGGAGGACTTTCTCGCGGCGGTCAACGAGGGCGTGGTCAACGCCGTCCAGCACGGCGGCGGGCAGGGCAGGCTGCGCATGTGGCGGGTGGACGGCGCGCTGCTGTGCGAGGTCCGCGACACGGGGCCGGGCATCCCCGATCCCGTGCTCGACGCGGAGGGCCTGCCGCCGTGCGCGGCTCCCGGCGGCCGGGGGATCTGGCTGATGCGCCGTCTGAGCGACGAGGTGCGCTTCACCACCGGCCCCGGCGGGACGGTCGTCCGGCTGAGCATGCGGCTGCCGGCCGGCGCGGACATGACTGAAGCCGTGGGGCGGGTCACAGGGAGCTGATCGCGCGGTCCCCGGTGGTCGTGACGATGCTCCACGGTGAGCCGGCCAGCGGGAAACGGTGCGGGGCCGGCTGCGGGAGCAGGGAGCCGGCGGGCAGGCGGGCAGGCGGGGCGAGTCGGTCGCCACCACCCGGTCCTCGCCGTTCACCAGCGTGATCGTGGTCGGGCCGGCGGCCAGCACGCCGGGCGCGACGATGACGCCGGCCCCCGCGACCACGTCGTGCGCCCGGCTCAGGCAGGCGAAGATCTCGGGCCGGACCCCGGCCGGGTCGGCGCAGGCGAAGGAGCCGGAGGCGCGGTAGCAGGCCACGACGCTGTCGAGGACGCGATCCAGCGAGTCGAGGATGTCCGCGACGATCGTGCGAACCCGGCCGGGCCGGCCTACCTGCCGGCCGCCCGGCCGTACGACAAGGGCGGAGCTCCTTCGGGCGACGCCATCCCACAGGAGGTCCCCCGATGACGTTCAGCTACGTGATGCTCCCCGACTACCCGCTGCGCGAGTCGCCGGCCTCCATCCGCCTGGCCGACGAACTCGGCTTCCACGCCTGCTACGCCGCCGACGAGACCTGACACAAGGACCTGTGGCTGCTGTTCGCCGCCGCCGCGCAGCAGACGTCGCGCATCAGGTTCGGGCCCAGAGTCTCCTCGGTGGTGCTGCGCGAGCCGACGCTGATCGCCCAGGCGGCGGCCACGCTCGACGAGCTCGGCGACGGCCGCGCCGAGGTGGTGCTGTCCAGCGGCAACTTCGGGCTGCTCGCCCAGTACGGCATCGACTGGGCGGTCACCAAGCCGCTGTCGCGCGTCAAGGAGGCGGCCCACGTGGTCCGCACCCTGCTGGACGACGGCGCGATCACCTTCGACGGCGAGTTCTTCAGGTACAGCGGCCCGTTCACCTTCGCCCGCCCGGTCCAGGAACGCGTACCGGTCAAGCTCGGCGCGATGCGCGGGCCGCGTTCGTTCCGGGCGGCCGGCGAGCTCTCCGACGGCGTGCACCGCGCGCTCAGCTACACCCGCGAAGCCTACGACTACCTGGTCGAGAGCTTCCGGGCCGGCGCGGAGAAGGCGGGCAAGGACCCCTCGTCGATGGACATCGGCGCCTGGGTCGTCTTCGCCACCGGCCCCGACCCGGCCGTGGCCAAGGAGGTCGCCCGCGGCATGGTCGGCCTGTACGCCTCGTCCATGCCCGCCGAGCAGCTCGAACGCAACGGCGTCGGCCCGCGCGCGATGAAGCCATCGTGGACGCCCTCGGCGCCGGCGCCCTGGCCAGGGCGGTCGAGCTGACCACCCCCGAGCTGGGGGAGCGGCTGCCCGTCTCGGGCATGCCGGAGGAGTGCGTGGCCAAGATCAAGCGCGAGATCGAGCCGGCCGGCGTCAACGACATGATCCTCGCGGTCACGGACGCGACGCTGGTCAAGCAGTTCATGGGACGGGAGCTGCCCGAGGTGGCCGACGTGGACACCCAGCTCAGGCTGATCCACGACCGGATCATGCCCGCCTTCACCTGACCGGCGGCGAGCCCCCGCACCGGTGGTGGGGGGCGGGGGCTCGGTCGTCAGGAGCCGCAGTGCTCGAACGGGCTGGTGTAGGAGTCGCTTCCGATGGAGCCGCCCCACTTGACGCACGTCCCGGGCGCGGACCGCGTCACCGGCCCGGCGTAGTAGCCGAAGCTGCCCGAGTTCGTCGTCCTGCTGGAACCCTCCGGCTCCAGGAAGGCCGACATCGACGACGGCGTCCCGACGTTCGTCGTCTTCAGCGTGGTGACGCAGTTGTTGCCGTTGCCGGAGTTGTAGAGCAGGTACACCCGCCCGCCGGTGAGGGCGGCCGAGTCGATGGTCGCGTAGCCGCTGCCGCAGACCTCTTCCGGCGTGTACGGGTTGCCGCCGCAGGCGTTGGTGCTGGTCACGGCCTTCTTCTGGCCCAGGGACACGGTCACGCCCTCGACCGTGGGGCTGGTGTCGACGGCTCCGCCGGAGGTGCGCTGCTCGTAGTGCAGGTGGGGCGCGTTGGAGCCGCCCGTGGAGCCGACCGTGCCGATCTGGGTGCCCTGGCCGACGCTCATCGAGCCGCCGGCCGCCCGCACCATGGTGGCGAGGTGGGCGTACCGGGTCCTGGTGCCGTCACTGTGACGGACCTCGACCCACTTGCCGTAGCTCGTGCTGCCCGCGTCGTTGAAGTACGCGGTGCCCGCGGCGGTGGCGCGCACGGGCTCGCCGTTGATGGCGTCGCTCCCGTACGTCTGCCAGTCGATGGAGCCCTCAGGATTGTGCGGCGGGGTGTCGATCCAGTTGTTGGCGTAGAACGTCTTGCCGCAGTTGAACGGGCTCTTGTGCGAGGCCATCACCCGCACGGAGGCGGCGGAGGCGGCGGAGGCGGCGGATGACGAGGCGGCCGGGGCGGCGGAGGCGGCCTGCGGGGACAGCGCCGCCGCCAAGGCGATCGAGAGGGCGAGGATCGTGGGCTTCATGGCCGTCATTCGTGCCGGCCGTGCGGGCATAGGCATGCTCACCTCTGGAGGGGGGTGGAGGTCGGGCGCCCGGGCGGATGATCGTGAAGATATCTCCGAAACTTCTTTTCATCAATGCCTGTCGCTTGAAAGTTTCCGGCTCCTTGCCGGGTGGCAGTGAATCGTTCATCGGGAAGGCCGTTCCCCGGCGCGCCGGTGAGCGCCGCTCAGGCCGGGATGAAGCGGACGAAGGGGATGCGCCGCCCCACTTCGCGATAGTCGGCCTCGCCGCCGTCCACGGCGAATCCCATGATCCGGCAGAGCCGCAGGGCGGCGACCGGATGGCGGGGCGCGTACCGGGCCATGAGCTCCGCGCCCTCGTCGGCGGAGAGCGGCGCCGCGGTGGCCTTGAGCGTCCTGCCGCCCACCTGGAGGACGACCTCGGGGATGGTCATGACGTTGCGGTACCAGTCCGCCCGCTCTCCGAAGCCGGAGGCGGCGACGTAGCCGAGCTCGTCGTGCTGGACGACCTCGATGACGGCCCGGCGGGGCAGCCCCGAGACGCGGCCGGTGTGGGTGAGCAGCATGACGCGGCCGCCCAGCAGCCGCCCCAGGCCCAGGCGGTAGAGCAGGATGGGCAGGCGCCAGAGCCTGCGGCGCAGCCCGGTCGGCGGTGCGGGCCGGTTGACGATCTCCATGGTGGTCGGCCTTTCTCGTGAGGGGTGTCGCCGTGGGCGAGGGGTCTCAGGGGCCGTCGTCCCCCAGCAGGTCTTCGGCCGCGGACAGCGCCTGGTCCATGGGCAGGTCCGCGTCGACCATGTGGTGCAGCATCAGCCCGTCGATCGCGGCGACGATCAGGGTGGCGGCGCCCTCGCGCCGGGTGGCCGGCCAGCCGGGATGCAGCAGGCCGAGCCGCTCGGCCACCTGGGCGCGCACCCGGCGCAGCTCGTCGCGCAGCACCGCCCCGAGCGCGGGGTCGCGGGTGGCCCCCACGATCAGCTCCGCGGCCAGGCGGGTCGTCCGCTCGTCGCCGCTCGCGTGGGGCAGCGTGCCGCGCATCATGCGCAGCGCCGCCCGTTCGTCCGTGACGCCGAGCAGCTCGGTGAGCAGCGGGCCGATGACCAGGTCGGTGGCCCGGCGGAAGATCGCGGCGTGCAGCCCGGCCAGCCCGCCGAAGTGGTAGTGGATCAGGCCCGGGTTGGTGCCGGCCCGCTCGGCCACGGCGCGCGTGGTGACTCCCGGCCATCCTTCCTGACCCAGCAGCGCGACGCCGGTCTCCACCAGTTGCTCGCGACGGCGGTCGCCCCGCGACGAAGTTGGTCGATCGGCCAAGTTGGTCATACGACCAAGTTATCGCGGAGCGCCCTATCGCTCCAGCCCGAACGTCACGGCGATCCGCCGGACGAGGTCGTCCTCGGCGTCGCCGGCCGTGACCTCGATCCCGTGCAGTCCCAGGCGCCGGACCTGCCCGGCGAGCCGGTCGGTGAACAGCGCGTCGCGTTCGAGCACGTTCCGCAGCGCCCGCCGCGGATCGCCGGTCCTGGCCAGGAAGGCCCAGTCCGGTCCGCCGCGGCCGTCGAACACCGCCCGGCGGAAGGAAGGCGTCGGCAGCAGCCACACCGCCTGGTCCACGTCGGCGAGCAGCGGCCGGACCAGGTCCGGGAGCAGCCGGAACCCCTCAGCGAGCACCGGGCGATCGGCGGGCAGGACGAGCAGGTCCTCGACGATCAGCTCGAAGCCTTCGCCGCGATACCAGTGGAAGGTGTCCAGCATCTCGCGCGGGCTCCTGCTCACCCAGCGCTCGTCCATGTCCATGGCGGCGAACCGGCCCAGGTAGGGAGCCCGGTCCGCGGGCAGGCGGCGGGCATGATCGGGCATGACCGCGTCGGTGTCGTACAGACGCATGCCATGGCGGTCGGCGAGGCGACGGGCGACGGTGGACTTGCCGGCCCCGCTGCCGCCGCCGATCCAGTGGACGTGGCGCAGCCGTCGCCTCAGGCCATCAGCCGGTTCGTCGTACATGCTCAGAGCTGGTTCCTGATCGGCCCGGGAGTGTCCGGGAACGGCTGGGCGAGGTAGCCCGCCACCTCGGCCGGAGTGAGCAGCCGCGCCTCGCGCAGGATCTCCAGCGACTCCTGCCAGGATCGCCTGGCCTCGTCGTGCCGCCCGAGGTCGTAGAGCGTGTGGCCGAGCCACCAGCAGGACACCGCGGCGCCCATCAGGTGTCCGGCCGTGCGCTGGAGCTCGATCGCCTGCCGGTACCTCTCGACGGCGACGGACAGCATCCCGCAGGCCCGGTAGGCGTCGGCCAGGGAGTCGTTGGCGATGCCGAGGTCGCCGGTGTCGCCCGACTCCTCCGTGAGCGCCAGGGCGTGCCGCGCCTCGCTCACGGCTTCCTCATGTCTCCCCTGACGGTAGAAGACGTGCACCCGGTTGTTGCGCACGTAGGACTCGTGGGCCCTGCGCTTCGTCCGTTCGGTGATGGCGAGGGCCTCGTCCAGCGCGGCGTGCGCGCCGTCGTAGCGGCCCAGCAAGGTGTAGGTGACGCCGAGGTCGTTGAGGATCCCCGCCTTCTTGTCCGGCAGCCCCGCCCGGTCCCAGCAGGCCAGGCCCTCCTTGAGGTGGGTCGCGCCCGTCAGGAAGCGCCCGAGCTGCTGGTGGACGCCGCCGAGCCCCTGCAACAGGTATGCGCGGGCGGTCCAGTCCTGCTGTTTCCCGGCCAGTCGCAGCGCCTCCTCGGTCACCTCGATGAGCTCGGGGAACCAGCCCCGGCGCTCGAACAGCCACGTGATGGCGTTCGCCAGGCCCGCCGTCGAGGGGTCGGCGTCGCGCGCCGCCTGCCGGGCCGCCGCGAGGAGGTTGTCCCGCTCGCGCCGCACCCAGTCGTTGGCGTCCGCCAGGGAGGTGAGCTCTTGCCCTGGCCGCTCGGTGGGGAACAGGTCACCGGCCACGCCGTCACCGAAGAGGAGCCCGCACGCCCGCTGCGCCGTGGCCAGGTAGTGGTCCAGCACGCGCCCGGCCGCGCCGGCCCGGTCCTCGCCGGGGACCTTCTGCTCGCGGGCGTACAGCCGGACGAGGTCGTGGATGCGGTAACGGCCGGAGTCGGCGGGTTCGAGCAGGCGGGCGTCCGTCAGGTGCTCCAGTGCGGTCTCGGCGCGGTGCTCGGTCCAGTCCGTCAGCGCGGCGGTGGTGGCCAGGGTGTGCGTGGGCAGGTCCACCAGCCCCAGCAGGGCCAGCAGCCGCGCCGCGTCCTGCCTTCCCGGCTCCTCGCGCAGGTGCTCGTGGCTGACCGCGAGACTGGCGCGCACGGCCAGGTCGGCGTACTCCAGCAGGTCGAGCCGCCGGGTGGCGTCGGCCAGCCGGACCGCGAGATCGGCCGGCGACCAGTCGGGACGGGCCGCCAGGCGGGCTCCCATGATGCGCAGCGCGAGCGGGAAACCGCCGCAGAGCCGGGCGATCTCCAGCGCCGCCTCCGGCTCGCCCTCCACCCGGCCGGCTCCGGCGACCCGGGCGAGCAGCGCGACGGCTTCGGCGTCGTCGAGCCGGTCGAGCCGCAGGTGCCGGGCGTTGTCCAGGGTGGCCAGCGGATCGCGGCTGGTGACCAGGACCCGGCAGCCCGGCCCCGCGGGCAGCAGCGAGCGGACCTGGCGGGCGTCGCGGGCGTTGTCGAGGATCACCAGCAGGTGGCCCGCCGCGGTGAGCGAGCGGTAGCGGGCGGCGGCCTCCTCGGCGTCCACGGGGACGGCGGTGCCGTCCAGGCCCAAGGAGCGCAGCAGGTGGCGGAGGGCTTCGACGGGCGTCAAGGGGGTGAGCCCGGCGGTGGATCCGTGCAGGTCGACGTAGATGACGCCGTCGGTGAAACGTCCGGCGACGGAGTGGGCGACGTGGACGGCGAGCGCGGACTTGCCGATGCCACCCGGCCCGCTGATCACGCTGACCGCGGCCCCGCTCGCCGAGCCGGTCTCGGGGGCGCCGGTCAGGTCGGTTTTGAGTTGTTCGATCTCGGCCGTCCGCGCCGTGAACGCCTGGGTGTCGGCGGGCAGTTCGGCGGGGGTGGTGGGCCCCCCGGGCGCGTTCCGCCGTTCCGGTGGCAGGTCGAGCTCGGGATCCTTGACGAGTACGGCCTGCTGGAGCCGCCGAAGCTCCGCGCCGGGTTCGATGCCCAGCTCCTCGACCATGGTCCGGCGCAGGCGCTGGTAGACCTCAAGGGCCTCGGGCGCACGGCCGTCGCGGTACAGGGCGAGCATGAGCTGGGCGGCCGGTCGTTCCCGCAGCGGATGCGTGCTGACGTACGCGGCGAGCTCACCGGTCAGGGCGCGGTGGTCGCCGGCGGACAGACGCAGCTCGGCGTGGTCCTCCAGGACGGACAGCCGCTCCGCCTCCAGCCGGTCGGCCTCGATCCGCGCCCAGGTCGCGTCCACCTCGCCCAGCGCCGGGCCCCGCCACAGCCCGAGCGCCCCGCGGAACAGCCCGTCCGCGCTCGCGAAGGAGCCCTCGGCGCAGGCCGCCCTGGCCCGCCCGGCCAGGCCGGTGAAGGCGTGCGCGTCCACGTGTTCCGGTTCGAGCGCGAGCCGGTAGCCGCCGAGCACGGTCTCGATGAGCTCAGCGCCGCCGTGGGCGGCGAACGCCTCGCGGAGCTTCGAGATCACGATCTGCACCTGCTTGCCCGCGGTCGCTGCCGAGCTGCTCTCCCACACGTCGGACAGCAGCCGCTCGGCCGGCACGGACTGCCCCGCGGCCAGCGCGAGCCGGGCCAGCACCCCCACCCGTCGCGCCCCGGCGATGTGCACCGGTTCGCCGTCCGCCTCGACCTCCCAAGGCCCGAGGCACCTGATCTCCAGTCTCAAGGGAGCGCTCCCGTCGTCAAGGAAGATCGCCAAGTCTAGCGATCCGCCCTCCGCCCGGTGCTCGGTCTCACGGATCCCCGGCGCGGCTCCGGTGCGAGCGGGCCGCCGTTCAGGAGAACGCGGCGGGGGGCTCGCACGACGGGACGCCGGCCGTCGGGGGCCGCGCGGCTCAGGCGGGCGACTCGGACGGATGGTCCGGGCGGGCGGCTCAGGCGGAGTCGCGGACGACGAGGACGGGGTCGAAGATCTTCGAGATGGCCGGCCGTCCCGGCTGCTCGATGTGGGCCAGCAACATCCGGGCCATCTCCCCGGCCATGTCCTCCACCGGATGGCGGACGGTGGTGAGCGGTGGCCGGCACGCGGTCGCCGCGCTGCTGTCGTCGAAGCCGACCACGGCGACGTCCTCCGGCACCCGCCGGCCGTGGTGGCGCAGCGCGACCAGCGCCCCCTGGGCCATCAGGTCGTTGGCCACGAACACGCCGTCGAGGCCGGGATGCTCCTCCAGCAGGCGCTCCATCGCCGCCTCGCCGCTGTGGTGGGTGAAGCCGCCCTCGGCGTGGGGCACGTAGGCGTGGCCGTGGGCGGCCATCGCGTCCAGGAAGCCGGTCAGCCGGGACTGCCCGGCCGGCACGTCGAGCGGGCCGGAGATCGTCGCGACGCGGTGGCGGCCACGCGAGACGAGGTGGTCGGCGGCGAGCTTGGCCCCGGCGCGATGGTCGACGTCGACGTAGCTGATCGGGATCGGCTCGGCCGGCCTGGCGAACAGCACGGCCGGCACCCGCGCCTCGACGAGCAGCCGGGGGAGCGGGTCGGCCGCGTGGGTGGAGACCAGCAGCGCCCCGTCGGCGTTGCCGTGGCGCAGATGGGTGAGGACCTGGGCGTGGATCTCGGCGCTCTCGGCGAACATCAGGATCGGATGGATGCCCCGGGGCCGCAGGAAGCCGACGATGCCGCCGACGACGCGGCCGAAGAACGGGTCGGCGAAGACCTGGCCGGGAAAGGGGGCGTCGGCGCCCTCGCCGCCCGCCCCCGAGACGACGAGCGCGATGGCGCCCGTGCGGCGGGTGACGAGGGAACGGGCGGCGTGGTTGGGCACGTAGCCGGTGGTGGCGATGGCCCGCCTGACGGTCTCCTGGATCGCCGGATCGACGTTGCGGATGCCGTTGATCACCCGGGAGACCGTGGACCGCGAGACTCCCGCCGCGCGGGCCACGTCTTCCAGAGTGATGGACGAGCCTGATGACGGCGAGGGATCTTGCCTCATCAGCCCTTTATAGCACAGCGCTCGGAGAGCGCTCTCCGACACCTCCTCTCATGGCCGGGGGAGCTGGAAGTCCTCGGTGAGCGCGGCGCCGCGATGCGGTTTGTACAGGTCGTAGCCGCGCGGGTTGCACTGGAGGCCGCCGTTGATGCAGTGGGTCACCAGCGCGTCGAGGATCGCCGGATCGTCCCAGGCGTTGAAGAAGTCGTAGTGCCAGGTGTAGCCGCGCCCGCTGGACAGGCGGGCCTGGGACAGGTCGCCGTCCGCCGGGAAGGCGATCTTGAACTCCAGCATCGGCACCGCCACCGGATGCCCGGCCGGGCAGTAGCCGCCGACCGGGTAGGCCATGTGGCTCTTGTGGTCGGCGCTGTCCAGGTTGACCCCGTCCCAGCAGCTCGGCGCCTGGTAGCGGACGTTGACCTGGGTGCCGGGCGCGCAGGAGCGGGGGATGTCCCAGCTGCGCGACAGGTCGCCGCACTCGAAGCCCTCCACGGCGCCGGGCGCGTCGCGGAACTCCTCCAGGCTCGCGTACGGGCTGCCGACGACGAAGCGCAGACCCTGCGGGAACGGCTGCACCCGCCAGTACTCCAGGATGCCCGACTTGTAGTAGATGACCTGGTCGCCGGTCGGCTGGATCAGCTGGTCGCCCTTGTAGAAGCTGGGGAACCAGTACGCCGACCGGTCGTGCGGGTTGGTGCACGAGGTGCCGCCGCCGAGCAGCGACGCGGCCGTGCTGCCCGCGTGGGTCGTCCGGTTGCCGACGAACGTGTGCATGTGCGAGGCGCCGGGCAGGCCGGGGTAGACGATGGGGTCGTCGGGCCGGTTCGCCGTCCACGAGCAGTTGGCCTGGAACTCGTGGTGGGTGACCTCGTCGGTGTAGGTCGGGCTGGGCCTCGGCGTGGTGGGCGAGCCGCCGCTGCCGTAGACCTGCATCTCCCAGAGGGAGTAGCCGTAGCCGGTGGCTCGGGCGGTGCCGTAGAGGCGGATGTGGCGGCCGGTGGCGGTGAGGTCGATGGTCTGGGTGCCGCCGGTGCCGTTGGTGGTGGTGTGGGCGTCGGTCCAGGTGTCGCCGTCGTTCGAGGTCTGGATCCTGAACGCGGTGGCGTACGCGCTCTCCCAGGTCAGCACCACGCGGCTGATGGTGGCGGGCCCGCCGAGATCGACCCGCAGCCACTGCGGATCGGCGGCGGTGCTCGACCAGCGCGTGGTGGTGTTGCCGTCGAAGGCGGCGCCGGCGCTGTAACCCGTGCCCTCGACGGAGGAGGCGGTCGCCGGCCGCCCCTGCGAGAGCAGGCCGTCGGCGGCGACGGCGGGCGCCATCGTGGTCAGGCCGGCCGCGACCAGCGCGATGGCCGCGGCGAGTGCGACGCACATCGCTCTCAGGGGAAGCTTGGCGGGGCTGCGGGAAGGGGGCATGGTCTCTCCTCCAACGGGTCGGAACGACACACGTAGGAGAGCGCTCTCCAAAAGAGTGACCGCTGCGGTGACCGGTTGTCAAGCGGGGGAGGAACGACAAGCGCCGCGACCTGCCGCGTTTCCAGTGGATGAGCAGGGCGTTTCGTCCCGGTGAAGAAATGGGTCTTGACTCGGCGGCCGGGCGGGAGGACTCTCCGTTACGGAGAGCGCTCTCCCACCTGAGCCGTGCCCGCGGCCCGGCACCCCCCGTCGGTAGGAGAGGTCGTGCATCCAACTCTAAGTCCGGGCCCGCGCCGGTTGACGGCGGTCGCCGTCGCGCTGGCGGGCCTGATCGTGTCCCTGCTGGGCTTCCCCGTTCCCGCGGCGGCCGACAGCCTGCTGTCCCAGGGCCGTCCGGCGACCGCCTCCTCGGAGGAGGGGGCCGCCTACAGCGCGGCGGCCGCCTTCGACGGGGACCTGACCGGTACCCGGTGGTCCAGCTCGTTCAGCGATCCGCAGTGGCTGCGGGTCGATCTCGGCACCTCCGCGAGCATCAGCCGCGTCGTCCTCACCTGGGAAGCCGCGTACGCCACCGCGTTCAGGATCCAGACCTCGAACGACGGCGACACCTGGACCGACGCCCACACCACCACCAACGGCACCGGCGGCACCCAGACCATCGACCTCACCGCCACCGGCCGCCACATCCGCCTCTACGGCACCGCCCGAGCCACCGGCTACGGCTACTCCCTCTGGGAGATGCGGGTCTACGGCAGCACGGGAACGGACCCGGGCCCGGATCCGGGCACGTGGAGTGAGGTGTGGCGGGACGACTTCACCGGCCCGGCGGGCGGCTCGCCGTCGGCCGCGAACTGGATCCCGCGCACCGGCACCTCCTACCCCGGCGGCCCGGCCAACTGGGGCACCGGCGAGGTCGAGACCATGACCGACTCGACGGCCAACGTGCACCTCGGCGACGGCCGGCTGACCATCAAGGCGATCAGGGACGGCGCGGGCCGCTGGACCTCCGGCCGGATCGAGACCCGGCGGGCCGACTTCGAGCCGCGGCCGGGCGAGCTGCTGAGGTTCAGCGCCATGATCAAACAGCCGGACGTCGCGAACGGGCTCGGCTACTGGCCCGGTTTCCGTGCCACCGGCGCCGCCTTCCGCGGCGATCACACGAACTGGCCGGGCATCGGCGAGACCGACATCATGACCGCGGTCAACGGCCGCGACCAGCTCGCCAACACCCTGCACTGCGGCACCGCCCCGGAGGGGGTGTGCAACGAGTACAACGGCCGCACCAGCGGCTTCGCGAGCTGCGCGGGCTGCCGGACCGGCTACCACGAGTACACGCAGATCATCGACAGGACGAAGACCGACGAGGAGATCCGCTTCCACCTCGACGGCCGGCAGACCTGGGTCGTACGCGAGAGCCAGGTCGGCGTGGCCGCCTGGAAGGCCGCCGTGCACCACGGCTTCTACCTCCGCCTCGACCTGGCCATCGGCGGCTCGCTGCCGGACGCCCTGGCCGGCCTCACCACGCCCACCGCCGCCACCACCTCCGGCGGCGAGCTCAGTGTGGACTGGATCGCGGTCTCCCGGCAGGCCGGCTCCGTCCCCGCCGAACTGACCGACCCGCCCGTCCCCGCCGGGCCGAGCGTCGTGCGGGTGACCGGCTCCCAGGGTGACTGGCGGCTGACCGTGAACGGCTCGCCGTACCTGATCAAGGGGGTGACCTACGGCCCGCCGCAGGCCGCCGCCGACGGCTACATGCGCGACCTGAAGGCCATGGGGGTCAACACGATCCGCACCTGGGGCGTCGACGACGCGCACACCCCGGCGCTGCTGGACACCGCGGCCCGGCACGGCATCAAGGTCATCGTCGGGCACTGGCTGAACCAGGGCGCCGACTACGTCAACGACACCGCGTACAAGACGAGCGTGAAGAACGAGATCGTGGCCCGCGTGAACGCGCTGAAGAACCGCCAGGGCGTGCTGATGTGGGACGTCGGCAACGAGGTGATCCTCACCATGCAGGACCACGGCCTGCCCGCCGACGTGGTCGAGCAGCGGCGGGCCGCGTACGCGAGGTTCGTGAACGAGGTGGCAGAGGCGATCCACGCCGCCGACCCCAACCACCCGGTCACCTCGACCGACGCCTACACCCACGCCTGGACCTACTACAAGGCACACGCCCCGGCGCTCGACCTGCTGGCGGTCAACTCCTACGGCGCCATCGGCACCGTCAGGCAGGACTGGATCGCCGGCGGGCACACCCGGCCGTACATCGTCACCGAGGCCGGACCTGACGGCGAGTGGGAGGTCCCGAACGACGTCAACGGCGTCCCCGACGAGCCGGGCGATCTGGAGAAACGGGACATGTACCTGGCGAGCTGGAACGCCGTCACCGGCCACGCCGGCGTCGCGCTCGGCGCCACCGAGTTCCACTACGGCCTGGAGAACGACTTCGGCGGCGTCTGGCTCAACACCACCACCGGCGGCTGGCGCCGTCACGGCTACCACGCGCTCAAGCGCGCCTACACCGGCCAGGCCACCGGCAACACCCCGCCCGCGATCACCTCGATGACGGTCGGCTCGCAGACCGCCGTGCAGGCGGGCAAGGAGTTCACCGTCGAGGTCGCCGCGTCCGACCCGGACGGCGACCTGATCCGCTACAACGTCATGGTCGGCGACAAGCACATCACCGGCAACCGCGGCCTGACCCAGGCGCGCTTCACCGAGACAGGCCCCGGTCGGTTCGCGGTGACGGCGCCGGAGCGGATGGGCGTGTGGAAGGTGTACGTCTACGCCTACGACGGCCACGGCAACGCCGGCATCGAGCAGCGCTCGTTCCGCGTGGTGCCGCCGGTCGTCGCGGGCACCGACCTGGCCAGGGGCAGGCCGACCACCGCCTCGACCTATCAGGCGAACGGCGACGGCGGCCCGTTCACCCCCGACCGGGCCACCGACGGCAGCTTCACCACCCGCTGGGCCAGCGAGTGGGCCGATCCGCAGTGGATCCAGGTCGACCTGGGGCGGGCGGCCGCGATCAGGCACGTCCAGCTCGGCTGGGAGGACGCCTACGGCGCGGCGTACGAGGTGCGGACGTCGGCCGACGGGGCCGGCTGGACGACCGTGCACAGCACGGCGAGCGGGGACGGCGGGTTCGACGAGATCGCGCTGAACGCCTCCGCCCGCTACGTCCGGCTGAACCTCACCCGGCGCGGCACCGCGTACGGCTACTCGCTGTGGCACTTCGGCGTCTACGGCTGACACGCCCGGTGCGGTGTCCCGGACGCAGCCCGGGACGCCGCACCGGCACGTTCATCCGGCGGCCGCGATCGGTGGCGCGCCGCTGCCCTCCAGCCGGGTGGTGATCGCGATCCGGTTGTGCGTGTTGATCACCGTCGCGGCCCAGATCAGCGCCGCCAGCTGGGTCTCGTCGAAGAGGCCGGCCGCCTCGGCGTACACCGCGTTCGGCACCTGACCGGCGAAGACCAGCGTGATCGCCTCCGTCAGCGACAACGCGGCCCGCTCCCTGGGACTGAGCACCTTGCTGTTGCGCCAGGCCCGCACGTCGCTGATGCGCTGCTCACTCTGACCCATCGCCCGCGCGTCCCGCAGATGCCGGGCCAGCGAGAGGGAGCAACCGTTGATCTGCGACGCGCGGATCCTGACGAGCTGCAGCAACTCCGGCTCGATGCCGGCGGCCCGCGCCGCGGCCATGGCGGCCTCGTGCAGGGCGCTCATCGCACTGGAGACGTCCGGGGTCACGTCCTTGATCGCGATCCGGGTGACAGTGGCATCAGACGTGGCGGCATCGGACAGGGAGGCATCAGACATGGCGGGGCTCTCTTCTCGCTCGTTGAAAGGCGCCTGCGTTACGGCTGGGGATACGCGGCGCCCACCTCCGAGGTTCGATCGCCGAGGGCCGCCGGAGCTCACGGGAGCGGCTGGGGGTGCACCGTCCAGCTGCGCCGGGCGTTGAGCGTGGCGGGCTCGAATCCGGCCAGCCGCTTGTAGCGCAGGGCGATCTCCTCGCGCTCGGCCAGCGGCAGCACATCCTCCACGTCGGTGAAGCCGCCGGGGGCGCGTTCGTGGGCCAGCCGCAGGATGACCTCGGGCCCGTCCTGGCGGTTGGCCAGCACGACGCCGCCGGTGACCGGCCGCCGCTGCTCCTCGTAGAACTCCAGGCCCAGGCCGTGGGCCAGCGCGTACGCCAGGACGCGGGCGTCGATGACGGCCTGGGTGCCGCCGTTGGAGCCGGTCGGGTCCATCGGGTGCGCCGCGTCGCCCATCAGCGTCACCCGCTCCGCCGACCAGCGGGGTAACGGGTCATGGTCGACGAGCGGGTACTGGAACACCTGCTCCCCGCCCTCGATGAGCGCGTGGATGTCCAGCTCGTCGCAGTGCCGGCCGCGCACGTGGGGCAGGACGTGCTCCACCGCGACGGGCCGGTTCCAGTCGCCCGTGGGCACGCCCTCGACGCGCGCCCGGTGCTGGATGGCCCGGTTGATCAGCCGGGCGCACGCCTCGCCGGGCGGCGAGGACGGGGTAGATGACCAGCTTCTGCGTGCTGTCGCCGATCATCAGCATGGAGCCGCCGGTCAGGAACGGCTTGGCGTACGTGGTGCCGCGCCACAGCACGTCGCCGCCCGGCAGCGGCTCGCCATCGGCGGGGAACAGGGCCCGCCTGACGCTGGAACGGATGCCGTCGGCGCCGACGAGCAGGTCGGCCTCGTGGCCGGGGCCGGTGACGGGGGAGCCGAGGACGACCGACTCAGGCCCCAGGCGCTCGCGTACGGCCTCCAGCAGCATCAGCTGCAGCCGGCCGCGGTGGATCGAGTATTGAGGCCACCGGTAGCCCGCGTGCAGCCCGCGCGGCTCGGACCAGATCCGATGCCCGCGATGGGTGAGGAACGTCGGGTCGGCGGTCGCCACGCCGATCGCGGCCAGGCGCTCGCCCAGGCCGAGCTCGATGAGCTCGCGCACGGCGTGGGGGAGCTGGTTGATGCCGACCCCGAGCGGGTGCAGCTCCGCCACCGCCTCGCGCACGGTCACGTCCGTGATGCCGGCCGCGTGCAGGATCAGGGCCGCCGTCAGCCCGGCGATGCCGGCTCCTGTGATGATCACGCGCGGGGGTCGCGTCGTCATGGGAGTCCTCCGGTGGCGCTCCCCTGCTCCGGGTCGTCGCACTCGGCGGTTCGCGGATCATCCGCCATATTCACATGGTCGTCTCTTCCGCCCGGTGTTTCTACGAGGCGGAGAGCCGGTCCCAGATGCGCCCGGTGTCCCAGGCGTACTCCCAGGCCTGGATGTCGGGCGGCTGGACGCCGAGGCCGGTCAGGATGGCGCAGACCTGCTCGCGGTGGTGGTTGGCGTGGTTGACGGCCTGGGCCAGGAAGATGCCGGTGCGGGTCTCGCGGGTGCCCTCGTCGATGACGAGGACGGCCTCGACGTCGATCGGCCGGGCCAGCACCTCTTCCCACAGCCGCGCGGCCTCCGACGCCCGTTTCAGCAGCTCGTCCAGGCCGGCCTCGGTCTCGTCGTCCACCCAGGAGATCTCGGTCCCGGCCAGGCGCCGCACGTAGCTCCCGTCGCACTCGACGATGTGCTGCAGGGTCGAGCGGATGCCGCCGAACGTGCCGACCCCGCGCACCTCCTGCTGCTCCGCCGAGAGCCGCTGATCCCGGCAGAACTCGATGAGCCGTCCGGTGGCCCAGGTGTTGTGGCGGATCGTGTCGAGCAGGATCGCGTTCATGGGTTCCCCTTCCGCAGCGTCCGATCTTGATGCTGTGCGGACCACCCGTGCGGGCGCAACGTATTTAACGCCCGGGGGGCGGCCTCCGACCCGATGGCCCTCCCAGTACGCCGACGTGAGGGGGAGCGATGGCCAAGCGTGACAGGAAGACGAGCCCGACCAGGAAGCCACCCAGCCGGAGCGGCAAGAAGTCGGAGCTCCCGCCGTCAGGACCGGGATCCGACGTCTCCTCAGGGCCCGGATCCGGCGTCGGGGTGATGCCGCCGCCCCCGATCCGCGTGTCACGGCCGAGAGCGGCCAGACCGGCGAACCTGAGCGAGAAGCAGCACACCGCCGACTTCACGCTGACGAAGCGCGAGGCGCTGGAGAAGAAGGCCGAGGCGGAGCGGGTCAAGGCCGCGCAGAAGGAGGCGGCCGCCGAGGTCTCACGCAAGCGCACCCTGATCGAGACGCTTCCGTTCCGGGAAGAACTCGTCAACGCGCCCAAGCGGAACAGAACACTGTCCGTGACCGAGCACAAGGACCTGCCTCGCGGCACGGTCGTGAAGCTGTACCCGGTGCCCCGCACCGAGGACGACCTGCTCAAGACGATCGGGTTCAGCTCGCTGCAGCGCACCCCCTCGCCCTACGGCAACCGCATGGGCGACCATCTCACCTTCTGGCAGGGCGAGCTCGACAACCTGCGCTTCCGCCTGTACGACAAGACGATCGACGAGGCCGCGGAACAGCTCCTGGAGATGCAGCAGGAGGCCCAGGAGTGGATGTCGGCCCCGGACTCCTTCGGCATGACCCAGTTCGACCGGCTCCCCGACGCCGACAGCCGCGTCAAACCCCTGGAGAACTACGCCTACCACGTGGCCGAGCTCTGCGACGTCGCCATGGACGACGGGAGCACCGACAAGGAGGCCAAGGACGCCTTCTCCGGCGCGGTCGGCCAGTTCCTGGCCTACCAGAACTTCCTGCCGTACACCACGGTGCGCGCCGCCACCGAGCGCGGCTCGACGGGCTCGGGCGAGGGCGCGTCCCGCAAGGTCCTGATCGCCTTCGAGAAGGAGGGCATAGCCGCCGCGGAAGAGCGCAGAAGGCTCCTGGCCGAGCAGGCGGATTCGGACGAGAGCCGCGACGACACCGAGGAGGACGAGCCGAGAGAGGCTCTCGACGAGGACGATCCGATGCGTCAGCCGCTCGACGACGCGCTGTGGAACGGGTTCGCGTTCGACGCCGCCATCCGCGAGTCCGACATCTGGTACGTCCTCGACCCGAGCATCGTCGAGTCCATCAGCGGCAGCCACCAGCAGCTGAAGGACATCGCCGACGGCCTGAGGAACCTGACGCGCGACCTGAAGAAGGTGGACACGGAGGCGATCGCCACCCTCCGCGACCAGGCCGAGAGCGTCATGAAGCAGCCGGGAGCCGTCAGGGACGTCCACCTGGCCGCCGGACGGATCAAGGACGCCGCCGACCGCCTGCTCGGCCTCTGGGGCACGGGGGAGGACAAGCCCCCCACCCGCAGGCAGGTCCGCGAGCAGCTCGGCAAGATCGACGAGGCGGTCCTGCTCGCCGCCGGTGCCGTCGCCGTGTACCAGAGCACCGCCGATCAGGCTCTGGAGCGCTGCGCCGACGTGCTGGGCAGCAAGCTGCACCAGCATCAGGAGACGATGGTCGCCTACACCAGGGCCGTGGTGGCCTCCGACTTCCTGACCATCGCCGACCCTGCGACCAACGAGGCCAACGCCGCCGACGCCGCCCACGCCGCCACCCGGCGGCTGGAGCAGGCCCTGCGTACGCTGCGACCCGCCCTGTTCGCGAAGGGCGACCCGGCACGGCTCACCGAGGTGCTGGACGCGGTCGCGGCCCGGCACCGGGAGCAGGAACCGATCGTGGTCCCGCCGCCCAACGACTGGGCCGCCCACGCCGCCCGTACGGAGCTCACCGTCGAGTTCAAGCCGCTGGCCAAGCCGAAGGTGAAGACCGACGGCCGGCCGGCCACCCCGGCGGGCATCGCGGGGATGGGCTCCCACACGACCGCGTGGGCGATCGAGAAGCAGCATCCCGACGCCGTGATGATGAAGGCGAAGAACGAGAAGGCGTGTGTCACGGCGCTGGGCGCCGCGGTCCGCAGTGACCTCAGCTCCACGGTCATGCAGCTGGACGCCCTGCTGCCCTACGACCAGCTGGAGGCCGGCCAGATCGGCAACATCCTGGCCGCCGCGTACGAGGTGCTCACCGCCGGGAACGGCGAGCAGGCGACCACGGCCTACCTCACCTTCCGCAACGCCCTGCCGTACGCGACCGTCGACGCCGGCGACCGTACGTTCCACGGGGAGGACGAGAACGGCAAGGAGGGCGACACCTTCGACACCGGATCGCTGCGGCACGCGATCACCCTCAAGAGCGGCGAGCTGGCCAACCCGAAGCACTACGGCGCGGAGACGAAGCTGGCGGTGGCCATCGAGGACCTGAAGGCGGCGCTCGCCGAGAAACCGCCGACCGGATGGGCGTCGAACCCCGCCCTGGCCGCCGCCGCGCGCGCCTCGATCAACCGGCTCACGATCACGCAGACCAAACTGCGCACCCCCGCGGCGACCCCGGTCGACGCGGAGGAGATCATGACCGTGCGCAGGGCGGAGCACAAGAAGGTCTGGAACGAGGTGCAGAGGTTCCGCAAGACCCTCTCCCTCCCGTCCTGATCTCCGGCGAAGTACGCTGTTGCCGGTTTCGTCCCACGCGGAACCGCTCCAGCGTCTCCGGGGAGGTCCGGCTTCGATGACCACGACGTTCGGTGTGATCGGCAGCGGGCGGCGAACCCGGTTCTTCCTGCGGCTGGCGAAGGCGATGCCGGACCGGCTGCGGGTCGCCGGCGTCGTCACCCGCAGCACCGACCGGGGCGCCGCGATCACCGCGGAGTGGGGCGTGCCGGCCTTCGGCTCGATCGACGAGCTGCTCGGCCACGAGCGGCCCGGCTACCTCGCCGCCGCGGTGACCTGGGACGCGATGCCGGGCGCCGGGTTCGAGGTGGCCGCGCGCCGGCTGGCCCTGCTCGCCGAGACGCCGCCCGCGCCCGACCTGGCCGGGCTGCGCTCGCTCTGGGCCGACGTCGGCGGCTCCGGGCTGGTGCAGGTGGCCGAGCAGTACCTGCTGATGCCCGGGCACGCGGCCCGGCTGGGGATCGTGCGCGACGGCGTGATCGGCGAGCCGACCTCGGTCCACGTCTCCTCGACGCACCTCTACCACGCGGTGTCGATGATCCGCGGCCTGCTCGGCGTCGCGGTCGAGCCCGCCGAGGTCCGCGCGGGCGCCTTCGAGGCGCCGCTCGCCGACCCGCTCGGCCCCGGCGGCTGGCGCGGCGGCGCCACGCCCCGCCCGGCGACCACCACCATCGCCACGATCGGCTTCGGCGGCCGGATGGGCCTGTACGACTTCACCGACAACCAGTGGTGGAACCCGCTGCTGTCGCGGCGCATCGTCGTGCGCGGCTCGACCGGCGAACTGGCCGACGACCGGGTGATCCGGCTGGCCGACCCGCTCACGCCGGTGGAGTCACGGCTGCTGCGCCGCGACACCGGCGTGGACCTCGACCTGGAGGCGCGCGACCTGCGGCACATCAGCTTCGACGGGCGGGTGGTCTATCGCAACCCGTTCGCCGGTGCGGGCCTGTCGGACGACGACATCGCGGTCGCGGACCTGCTCGAACGCACGGGCGCCTGGGCGCGGCAGGAGGGGCCGGCGCCGTACCCGCTGGCCGAGGCCTGCCAGGACCACCTCATCGGGCTCGCCATCGGGGAGTCGGCCAAGAGCGGCGGCCCGGTCACCACGGGCACGGAGCCCTGGGCGAGCTGACGCCCCCGCCGGCCGGCCCAGGGAGAAGGAAGTGATCGCGTGTCCGAACCCCGTACCACCCCCGCCTGGCGCTACGCCATCGGGATGCTGGGCACCTCCATCCCGATCAACCTGATCAAGGGATCGATGATCCTTTACTACGTCGACATCCTCGGGCTCGACGTGCGCGCCTACGGCGTGGTCATGGTGATCTACGCGGTCATCGACGCGGTCGACAACCCCCTGCTCGGCCACCTGTCCGACCGCACCCGCAGCCGCTTCGGCCGGCGCCGCCCGTGGTTGCTCGTCGGCGCGCCGATGCTGGTGGCCTGCATGATCGCGTTCTTCTCCGCGCCGTCCTCGCTGCGGGGCATGGGGCTCGTGCTGTGGTTCGCGGTGTTCGCGATCCTGTGCGAGGCTTTCGACTCGATGATCAACGCCAACTACGGCGCGCTGCTGCCCGAGCTCTACCCGCGCGAGCGCGACCGCGCGGTCGCCAACGGCCTGCGCCAGGGCTTCCAGCTGGTGGCGCTCGTGCTGTCGCTGGCGGTCACCCCGCTGCTCACGACGAGCGTGTTCGGCACCGAGGAGTCCACCGAGGGCTTCCGCACCACGGCGATCATCTACGGCGCGGTCGCGCTCGTCGTGATCGCGTTCATGGCGCTCAGCGCGCGCGAGCGGCCCCGCTACTCCACGCGCGAGCGGCCGCGGCTGCTGCCGAGCCTGTGGTCGATCGTGCGCAACCCGATGTTCTGGTCGGTCGGGCTCATCGGCGCCTGCTACGGCATCGCCATGGCGCTGGTGCTGTCGGGCATCCAGCTGTACGTCCGCTACTCGCTCGGGCTCCCGGTCGTGAACGCCCTCTATCTCCAGGGCATCGTCATCCTGGTCACCGCGGGCGGCCTCATCCTGTGGACCCGCCTGGTGGCCCGCCGTGGCGCGCTGTGGGCCTGGCGGATCGCCTTCGCGGTCCTCGCGGCCGGCTTCGCCGCCCTGTTCTTCGCCACCGGCCTGGTCACCGCGATCGCCGCGGGGGTGCTCGTCGGCGCAGGCTGGTCGGGCATGCTGGCGACGAACGACCTGATCGTGGCCCGGGTCCTGGACGCGGACGCGGCCCGCAACGGGGAGCACCGCGAAGGGCTCTTCCTGTCGGCGTTCGGCTTCTTCGGGCGGCTCAACGGGATCGTGACCGGGCTCGCGCTCACCTCGCTGGGCGTGTTCCTCGGCTACAACTCGGGCGACGATCCCGGCGCCGATCCCGGGCTCGCGTTCCGGGTGTACCTGTGCGTGTATCCGCTCGTGCTGACGACGATCGGCGCGGTCGCGGCGCGGCTGGTCTCGGTCCCGATCGAGACACCGCCCGAGGCGACCGACCCGGTCCCGCCGCCGGGACCGGGTCCTGAGGACGACTCGGGCGCTGCGGACGACCCGGGCCCCGCGAACGGCCCGGTTACGAGCTCGGTGGAGGAATCCGTGGACGGACCGGCCGTGGAGCGTCCCCGATGAGCCGCCGCGTCGTGATCACCGCCGACGACCTCGGCCGCGAGCAGGGGACGACCGAGGTCATCGCCGCGCTGCTGGCCGAGGGACACGTCTCCGCGACGACGCTCATCTGCGTCTCACCGGTCGCGGAGGCGGCCGCGAAGCAGGTCAGGGAGCTCGGCGTGCTGCCCAGGCTGCACGTGACGCTCACCAGCGAGCGTGGCGTCCCGCGCTGGCAGCCGCTGGCCGGCCCGGCCAGCCTCGCCGATGGGGACGGAACGCTCAGCGCCGACCCCATGGTCCTCGGCGCCCGCCGCGAGGCTCGCGACGTCATCGGGGAGGCGCAGGCGCAGCTGCGCTGGATGCGCGAGCGCGACCTCGCGCCCGTGGCGGCCGACTCCCACGCCGGCACCCTCTACGGCCTGCACGGCAGGTCGTGGCTGGCCGAGACGCTCGACTGGTGCGCGGCCCACGGCCTGGCCTTCCGGCTGCCCCGCGACCCGGAGCCGTACTTCGGCGGGCCGCTCCCGCCGCCGCTCGCGGCGGCCCACCGGCGCGCCGTGGCCCACGCCGACGCGCTGGGCGTGGCCATCCCCCAGACGATCGCCACCAACCGCCGCACGGCCGCCGAACTGGGCACGTACGAGACACTCAGGGACGACTACCTGCGCCGGCTCGCGGCCCTGCCCGAGGGCACCAGCGAGCTGTTCCTGCACCCGTCCCGCGAGGACGCGGTCGAGGGGACGGACGGCGTCGTACGCTCATGGGAGGCGCGGCTGCTGCGTGATCCGGTGTGGCACGCCGCCATCGAGAGCGAGGGCGTCGAGGTGGTCGAGGGCTGGTGGGACTGACGGTCCGCGCCCGGCCGGGCAGGCGGCTGCTCGCCCGGGTCTGGCTCCGGCTCGGCGCACGGGTGCGGTGGCGGCTGCTCTACCTGTCCCAGGCCACGTTCATGGTCGGGGTGACGGGCGTCGTACGCGACCGCGACGGCAACGTCCTGCTGCTGCGCCACCGCTTCTGGAACGAGCGGCGGCCCTGGGGGCTGCCGACGGGCGGGGCGAAGCGCGGGGAGACGTTCGAGCAGACGGTCGCCCGCGAGGTGCGCGAGGAGACCGGGCTTGAGGTGACCGTGGGCGAGCTTTTGCAGCTCAGGAGCGGGTTCCAGCTGCGGGTGGACGTGGCGTACGAGGCCCGCTACGCCGGCGGCGGGACCCTGCGGCTCAATCCGACGGAGATCCTGGAGGCCCGCTGGTGCGCCCCCGGCGACCTGCCCGAGGGGCTGCTGGAGTCGCACCGCCTCCTCATCGAGGCGTCAGGTGGGCGGCGCGGCCGTGGTGGAGAAGGCGGGGTCGAGGTGCGCGGTGTCGTTGAAGCGGCGCAGGATCCACCGGGCCTCGGTCAGCACCAGATGTGACACCGAGCCGTTGTCCGCGCCCAGGAACGCGAACGGCCGCGACCCCGTGGCCGCCGCCAGCGCCTCGGCGATCACGCCACCGTGGGTGACGACCACGATCCGCTGGTCGGGGTGGGCGGCGGCGAGCCTGCCGAGCGCCACGCGCACGCGATCGGAGAAGTCCGCGGCGGGCTCGGCGCCCGGGATCACGTCCCAGCGCTCCTCGGCCGCCATGCGTTCCGCGATCGGATGCCCCTCCGCGACCATGCGCCGGAACAGGCCGCCCTCCCACTCGCCGAGGTACACCTCGCGCAGTTCGGGCTCCACCACCGGTGTCAGGCCGAGCCGGGCGGCCAGCGGCGCGGCCGTCTGGGACGTGCGCCGCAGTGAGCTCACGTAGATCGCGTCGACGCGTTCGGCGGCCAGCCGCTCGGCCACCCGCCGCGCGTGATCGTGACCCTCGGGCGCGAGCTCCGGGTCGTCCTGGCCGTCCACCAGGGCGAACGGCCGGCCGGGGCGGGCGGGCTCGGACTCGCCGTGCCGGACGAGGAGGACCTCGGTCGCTCCTGGCGGGGTGAGGAACCGGCCCTGCCGGTATTCGACCGGCTTCGTGCTCTCAGCTGTCACAGTCACCGGACGATACTCGATCACCACTCGGTCACCCCCGTGGCGGATCAAGGCCGGGCCCGGGGGCGAGCCAGGCCAGTGCCGCCGTGACCAGGGCCTCCGTGCCCATGCGCAGCGTCGGCGAGAGCACCGGCGCGAAGGCGGGGGAGTGGTTGCCCGGCACGTCCTCGGCCAGCCGGTCCTCCCGCACCGCCCGCTCGTACGTCTCCGGGTCGGCGCAGCCCAGCCCCCAGAAGACCGACGGCGCCCCGGCCTCGGCGCCGAAGACACCGAAGTCCTCGCTGCCCATCAGCGGCGCCAGATCCGTCACCCGCTCCGCCCCGAACCGGGCGCTGAACGCCTCCCGGACGACCGCGGTGGCGCCGGGGTCGTTCACCGTCAGCGGGAAGGAGTTCAGCGTGCGCAGCTCGGGCGGTCGGGGCGCGCCCGACGCCGCGGCCTCGGCGCGCACCACCCGCTCGACCCCGTCCAGCAGCCGGCGCCGTACCTCGGGCGAGAACGAGCGGAGGTTGACGGTGATGCTCGCCTCGTCGGCGATGACGTTCTCCTTGTGACCCGCGTGGATCTGGGCCACGGTCAGCACGGCCCGGTCGAACGGCGACACCTCGCGCGAGACGACCGTCTGCAGCCGCATGACGGTGGCCGCGGCCAGCACCACCGGGTCCACGGTGTGCTCGGGCTGCGAGCCGTGCCCGCCCCGGCCGTACAGGCGGATCTCCAGGCTGTCGGCGGCGGCCATGACCTCGCCAGGGCTGACCAGCACCGTGCCCGCAGGCCGCGGGAAGACGTGCTGGCCGAGCACGACGTCGGGGCGGCCGACCAGGTCGAGCAGCCCGTCGTCCACCATCGCCCGCGCCCCGCCCGCCACCTCCTCCGCCGGCTGGAACACCGCCACCAGCGTGCCCCGCCAGCGCTCCCTCCCGGCGGCCAGCGCGGCGGCCGCGCCGGCCAGGCACGTCACGTGCATGTCGTGGCCGCAGGCGTGCATCAGCGGCACCCGCCGGCCCTCGGCGTCCTGGGTGGTCGCGGTGCTCGCGTACGGCAGGCCGGTCGCCTCGGCCACCGGCAGCCCGTCCATGTCGGCGCGCAGCACCACCGCAGGCCCGTCGCCGTTGCGCAGCACGCCCACGACACCCGTGCCCCCGACCCCGGTGCGCACCTCGAACCCGGCCGCGCGCAGCCGCTCGGCGGCGACGCCCGCCGTGCGCTCCTCCTGGAAGGACAGCTCGGGGTGGCGGTGCAGGTCACGGTAGAGGGCCGTGAGCTCGTCGCACGTGGCGTCGTCGAGCCCGGCCAGGACGGCGTCGGTGGCAGCGGTCATGCGAGTGCCCGTTCCAGTCGGTGATCTCTCCGGCGAGTGTACGCCGGGCGCTTCCGACCTGTTCGGAGGCACCTGCCTGCTCTCCTCGCTCGCTCGCCTGACGCTTGAGCTCGTCGCCGCTCTTAGTACGAGCATTCTTGAAACATCCGTCTTCGCCGGGAAAGTCTGTCTACGGTCGGCTGTTCGGGGCTATCGTCGCCTCTGGTTCTCCGTGAGAAAGGCGCTTCCGTGACGCAGCTTGTCGTCGAAGGCCATGGCGTGTCCGTGACCCTCGATCCCGGACGTGCGTACCGGCTGGGTCGTGACCCGAGGTCGGACGTCGTCATCAGCGACGAGCGGGTCTCGCGGACGCATGCCGAGCTGCGGTTCGAGGGCGGCCAGTGGATCCTGGAGGACGTGGGCAGCCGCGGCGGCACGTACCTGGGCGGCCGGCGGGTGCAGCGGGTCGCCGTCGGCCCTGGCAGCAGGATCGACCTCGGCCACCCGACGGACGGCGGCGCCATCACCTTCCGCACCCCCACCCTGCCCCCACCGCAGGCGACCCCGTGGCGACCGGGCGCCTGGACCCCGCCTCCGCCCGGACCCGCTGCCGTCCCTCCGCCTTCGCCCGCACCCGGGCCTGTTCCCCCGCCCCGGCCCGCACCTCCGGCGCCCGCCTGGCAGCCCGCGCAGCCGGGAGGTGCCATGCCCTCGCCCACGCCCACGCTCCGGCTGACAGCACCCACCTCGGGGCCTGGGCAGCCGGGTGGTGCCGGGCCGACGCCCACGCTCCGCCTCCCCCGTACCGGGCAGTGGCGGGAGCCGGCCACGGTCAGGGACCTCGGCGGGGCGCAGATCGTACGCATCGGCCGGGCGCCCGAGAACGACATCGTCGTCACCGACCTGAGGGTGTCGCGGCGGCACGCCGAGCTGCGCATCGACGCCGGCGGCCACGAGATCGTCGACGTGGGCAGCAGGATGGGCACCTACGTCAACGGACAGCGCGTGCAGCGCGCCCGCGTCACGCCCGACGACCTCATCGGCATCGGCCCCTCGTCGTTCCAGCTCGTGGGCGACACGCTCATGGAGTACGCCGACACGGGCGAGGTCTGCCTCCAGGCCCACGACCTCACCGTCACCGTGGGGGACGGCAAGGTGCTCCTCGACCACGTGTCGTTCCCGGTGGGCGAGAAGTGCCTGCTGGCCGTGGTCGGGCCCAGCGGCTCGGGCAAGTCCACCCTGCTGCGCGCCCTCACCGGCCTGCGCCCCGCCGACCAGGGCGTCGTCACGTACGACGGGCGCGACCTCTACCGCGACTACGCCGAGCTGCGCTCCCGCATCGGCCTCGTGCCGCAGGACGACATCCTGCACCAGCAGCTCACCGTCCGCCGCGCCCTCATCTACGCCGCCGAGCTGCGCTTCCCCGACGACACCCGGCAGCACGAGCGCAAGGCCCGCGTCGACGAGGTGCTGCAGCAGCTCGGGCTGGCCAACCGCAAGGACAACCGCATCTCGTCGCTCTCCGGCGGCCAGCGCAAGCGCGTCAGCGTCGCGCTCGAACTGCTGACCAAGCCGTCGCTGCTCTTCCTCGACGAGCCGACCTCCGGCCTGGACCCGGGCCTGGACAAATCGGTCATGCAGATGCTGCGCGGCCTGGCCGACGAGGGCCGTACCGTCGCCGTCGTCACCCACAGCGTCGCCAACCTGGACATCTGCGACCGGCTCCTCGTGATGGCGCCGGGCGGCAAGATCGCCTACTTCGGCCCGCCGGAGGAGGCGCTGCCGTTCCTCGGCTTCACCGACTGGGCGGATGTGTTCATCGCCTTCGACGACCCCTCCAGGGACTGGGCCGGCGAGTTCGCGCGATCCGAGCCGTACCAGAAGTACATCGCGGCCGACCTGATCCAGCCCGTCGCGACGCGCCACCCCGTCCAGCGGGAGCTGCCGCCGAAGCAGCAGAGCTGGCCGGAGCAGCTCAGCACGCTGGTGCGCCGCTACTGCCGCGGCATCGTGGCCGACCGGCTCTTCCTCGGCATCACCATCGCGCTGCCCATCGTGATGGGCCTGATGGCCCGCGTCGTCCCGACCGGCAACCTGATGGGCCCGCCGAACAGCAACGGCAACTCGGCGAACCTGCTGCTGATCCTGTGCATCGGCGGCTGCCTGACCGGCTCGGCGAACGCCGTACGGGAACTGGTCAAAGAACGCGCCATCTACCAGCGAGAACGGGCGGTCGGGCTGTCCCGCTCGGCCTATCTGTGCTCCAAACTGCTCGTCCTCGGCGTGATCACCGTGGCGCAGGGCGTGGTGCTGACGTACGTGGCGATGCTGAACGTCAAGACGTACGACACGGGCGTGTTCACGGCGCCGATGATCGAACTCTCGCTCGCCGTCGCACTGCTGTCGTTCACCGCGATGACCGTGGGCCTGCTCATCTCCGCGCTGGCCAAGACCAGCGAGACCACGATGCCGCTGCTCGTCCTCGTCACCCTGGTCCAGCTCGTCTTCTGCGGGGCGCTGGTGCACCTGGACGACAAGCCGGTGATGGAGCAGCTCTCGTGGCTCGTTCCGGCCCGCTGGGCCCTGGCCGCGCTGGCGGCCACGCTCGACGTGGGCCAGCTCATCCCGCACATCCAGGACCCGCCGGACCCCTTGTGGAGCCAGGACCTCGGCACGTGGCTCCTGGACATGAGCGTCCTGGCGCTCCTCGCCGTCGTCTGCGCCTTCCTGGTGGCCCGCATGCTGCGCCGCCACGAGCCGGCGGTGATGCGCGGCAGGTGAGACCGTGGCCCTGGTTACGGCGAGTGGGGTGCGACCGCGCACAGGTAGGCCGACTGTTCCAGTAACTCCGGCGTCACCTTGACGCCGGTCAGGTATTCGGCCATCGCGAAGTACGACTCGCTGCTGTGCGCGATGTCGAAACCGACCCGCCGCGCGATCTCGTCGAATTCCTCGGCTGATCGGATGACGGTGTCGATGTCAGGAGAGCTCGACTCCAAGGCCAGGCGCTCCTCGCCGTCCTCCACACAGAGGAAGTCCTCCATTCCGTTGACATTGAGGAAATGGGAGACCAGCCGGGTGCCCGCCGACAGCCGCTCGGCGAGGTCCGGCTGCACGCCCATGAACCCGTTGGGCTCGACGATGAGCGCCCAGCCGTCGACGGCGACGACCCCGAAGAAATGGCCGTACCCGGATTCGCGTCTCCCGAGGTCGGAGAACGCCATCCTGATCAGCTCCTTGAATCCCGTCGGCGGGAAATCTCCGGCTTGGGCCCCGGTCCGGGTGATGACCTGCTCCGGTGTCAGGCCGTGCACGAGGGTGAAACAGTACGCCTCGCGCAGATCGGTGTAGGCGTCGCAGGCGAACCGGCCGTAGGTGAACCAGGCGTAGTCGGCGGGAGTCGCGATCATGCCGACATGTTGCCAGCCGGGAGCGACAGAAACGGCCACGTGGCGTGCCGGTACGGGGAGAGCGGTGGGATGCTCTGCCCCGCGCCGGCACGCACAGCGACGTGTCCTAGCGTGGTGCGGGTTCGGGGGCGAGGGGCGGGCCGTCGGGGAGGCCGTCGGGGGCGCGCCAGGTGGACAGGAAGCCCTCGGCCACGGCGCACGAGCCCGCGAACGGCCCGTCGGGATGCTCGAGCGCCGTGCCGGTGAGCTCGGCGACCCGCTGCTCCACCAGGGTCCGGGCGGTGGCGGCGTCGGTGACCTGGCGGTTGCGCTCGGAGATGTAGCCGATCGTGGCGCCGGCCCCGCAGACGAAGTCCGCCAGCGTCAGCACGCCGCGCTCGCGCAGCGCGCGCAGGCCGGCGTCGGTGTAGGGGACGTTCGCCGCAGGGGCGACGACGCGGGCGCGGACCTTGGCGGCTCGACTGGCACTCAGGGTGCCGGTGCGCGCGCCGGGCACGAGCACGTCCGCCGCCACCTCGTACAGCGACTCGGCCGGATGCACGGGCAGCCCGAGCCGTTCCACGCAGGCGTCGCCGTGCTCGGCACGCAGCTCTTCCAGGGCGGTGACGTCCAGCCCCGCCTGGTCGGCCAGCCACCCACGCAGCGTCGACAGCGCCACGATCCGCGCGCCCCGCCGCGCGGCCTCCCGTACGACGGCGCCGCCCACCTTGCCGAACCCTTCGACCGCGAGCGTCCGCCCGTCCAGGCCGCCGAGCGCCGTCTCCGCCGCCACGACCACCCCCAGCCCGGTCACCATCGTGTCCACCAGCTCGCCACCGACCTCCTGGTGCATCACCGCGTCGGTACGGTAGCCGGGCAGCGGTGCGAAGTCCTGCGTACGCGTGCCCAGGTCGGAGGCCGTGAGGAACTCCTCCTTCTCGACCAGCGGAGTGATCTCCCGGCAGTAGCGGGCCACCGTGACCTCCCGGTCCGCGGCCTCGGCCCGCAGCACCGCCTTGGCGCCGCCGATCCGCTCACCGAGCACGGCCAGCTTGTACGTCATCGCCCGCGCCAGCAGCCCCGCCTCGCCGGGGGTCACGTCCGGGGCCAGCCGCGTCCCGCCCGCGCTGGTCGGGCAGTCCAGGTCGAAGGCGATGTACCCGTCCACCGAGGCGAGCTCCACGATCCTCATGCGCGCTCCTCACGTCATGCGATACGTCATTCGATCGGCGCCGCCGGGAAGATGACGACACCTGCCGACCAATCTCGACGCCAACCCGCGCTCTGTCCATGGCAGCCCAGGGAAAATCGCCTGCCCCCGGCGGCCAGGAGGCTACTGCGTCACCTCCTTCAGCAGGTCGCGCAGCCGTTCGACCAGCTCGGGATCGCCGTCGAAGGTCAGCGCCGAGCCGTCCGCCCGCCGCCACAACCACAGCAGCACGTCCTGGGGCGCACCCGAGATCGACGCCTCCCCGGGCGCATCGTCCCTGGTGACCTCGACGCCCGAGGCGGCCAGGCGGACCAGCAGGCGATCCGCTCCCGCCGTGATCGACACCGCGCGCCCGTCCGCGCCGGACAGGGCCTGCCCGAAGTCCTCCGGCCACTGGAGGGAGGCGAAGGCGAGGAAGGTCACGAGGATCTCGTCGATGCCGTCCACCGCCAGGTCGGCCGGGATCGGCACGATGGACTCACCGGCCGCCAGCTCGGCGTCCACCCGGTGCACCACCGTCTCCAGCGCCATTCTGCGCGCCCAGAACCCGACGGTCTGGTCGGGGTCGTACCACGTCAGCGCCTGCTCCTCCGGCTTGCGGGAGGTGAGCTCGCCGCGCAGCCCGGCCATGGCGCGATCAAGGTACGCCGCGGGGCCGTCCGGGTCCGGCTCGGGCGGCCAGGGCCTCGGCCAGGCGCCGCGGCACATCGTCTCGACCTTGTGCAGGAACGTGTCGCCGACGTGCTTGAGCAGGTCGGCGGTGGTCCACCCTGGGCAGTGGGGCACCGGGGCGGCGAGGTCACGGATGGCGGTCTCGCGCATCCGCGCGTAGTCCAGTTCGATCAGGTGTACGTATCGGCGCTGATCCATCCGCCAAGTCAAACACGGGCGCGGCACCGCTGTCGGCTGCTCTGGCGTACCGATCGTCAAGAGGCCGCGGCGCCCGGCGACCGTCCGTACGACGACGGCCGTCACCGCCATGACGTGGCGGTGACGGCCGGTCGGAAGAGCATCAGGTCAGTGGGCGGGCCAGGCGGGGCCATCGCCCTCGCCGGTGTCGGGCGCCCGGGCCGGGAGGAGCAGGGCGGCGACGACCACGGCCACGGACAGGGCCGCGCCGATGATGAACGCCAGCCGCATCCCGCCCAGATCGGCGAGCCCCTCGCTGACCCCGGCCGCGGACAGGGCCTCGGCCCTGGCGCTCATCACGGTGATCACGAGCGCGGTGCCGAAGGCCGCGGCCACCTGCTGCAGCGTGCTCAGGATGGAGCTGCCGTGGGAGTAGAGCCGCGGCGGGACCGCGCCGAGCCCGAGGGTGAAGACGGGAGTGAAGGTCGCGGCCAGGCTCACCATGAGCAGCGCGTGCAGGCCGAGGATCTGCCAGAACGGCATCGTCATCGAGACCTGGGTGAACCCGGTGAGCGCGAGCGTGATCCCGATCGCGCCGGGCACCACCAGCACCCGGCCGCCGAACCGGTCGAACAGGCGGCCGACGGTCGGGCCGAGCAGCCCCATCGCCAGGCCGCCCGGCATCACCAGGAGCCCGGTCTCCAAGGCGGTGAGCCCGCGCAGGCTCTGCAGGTAGAGCGGCAGCAGGATCATCGAGCCGAGCATCGCCATGAACGCCACCGACATGAGGATCAGCGCGACGGTGTAGGTGCGCTGGCGCAGGGTGCGCAGGTCGAGCAGCGGCACGCCGTGCTTCTGCAACCACAGCTGGCGCAGCACGAAGCCGAGGATGGTGACCAGCCCGGCCACCACGATCGCGGCGGCCACGCGGGCGTCGCCGCCCTCGAACCGGCTGAGCCCGTAGACCAGGCCGCCGAAACCGGCCGCGGCGGTCACCACGCTGAACCAGTCGATGCTGCCGCGCTCGGTCTCGCCGACATTCTGCAGCCGCTTCAGGCCGCCCCACGCGATCAGGGCGGCGATGGGCAGCACCACGGCGAACAGCAGGCGCCAGGACCCGAACTGCAGGATCACGCCGGAGACCGTCGGGCCCATCGCGGGCGCGACCGACATGGCCAGGGTGACGTTGCCCATGACCTTGCCGCGGTCCTCCTCGGGCACCACCCGCATCAGGGTGGTCATCAGCAGCGGCATCATCACGGCCGTCCCGGACGCCTGGACGATGCGGGCGACCAGCAGCACGGCGAACGACGGCGCCGCCATCGCCAGCGCGGTGCCGAGCAGGAACAGCCCCATCGCGGTGGCGTAGGCGGCCCGGGTGGACACACGCTGGAGGAACCACCCGGTGATCGGGATGACCGCGGCCATGGTCAGCATGAAGGCGGTCGAAAGCCACTGCGCGGTCTGCTCGGTGATGTGCAACGCCGCCATCAACCCCGGAATGGCGTTGATCATGATCGTCTCGTTGAGGATGACCACGAACGTGGCCAGCACCAGCAGCCGGATCACGGGCGGCGTGCGGCCGGACCCGGCGGCTGCGGGCTTGGCGGGTGAGTCGAGCTCGGAGATGGTCACGGAACCTCGTTCGGGGTCGTCGGGGGAGAACCGGTCGTCGCCGGGGATCCGGGCTTCGGTTTCACAGGATGTGGTCGTCATGTACAGACTGACCGGTGCCACCGACAAAACTCATCGGCCGCGCCCAACGATGCGCCATGAAGTGGGATATGTCACCCGAATTATCGCCGCTACTCGCAGTTCAGGGGCTGCGATTCCCCTCGTGCGAAGGCCCCGCCGTGCCGGACGGGTGGTGCGGACGCCGGCCGGTGCCCATCGCGTCGCGCGGAACCGGCGCCGCACCCCGGCCCCTCGGGTCAGAGGCCGGCCGACTTCACCAGCCGGCAGCTGTCGACGAGCTCGCCCACCGCCAGGGACGTGACGGAGCAGAGGGCGGGCCGCTTGAGTGAGCGCGCGTCGACCGGAGCCGCGGACAGGAGCAGGCCGGCGAGAGCGCCGGCGGCGATTACTGTGAGTATCTTCATGGCAACAGTATGCAGCCGCCCGTGAGAGTCTCGCTCCCCTCAGGTGAGGGCGGCGAGTGCGGCGTCGAGGTCGTCGTAGAGGGGCAGGACCTTGGCCAGGCCGGTGATCCACATGATTTTGGCGCTGCGGTAGTCGACGCCGATGAGGGCGAACTTCCCGCCGGCGGCCTGGCTGGCCTGCCACTGGTGGATGATCAGGCCGAGGGCGCGGCTGTCCATGAAGGTGGCGCCGGCGAGGTCGAGGATGATGGAGGTGCCGGCCTGGGCGAGGTGGTCGGCGAACTGCTGGCGGGTGGTGGCGTCCAGCACTCCGTCCACGGTGATCACGACGATGTCGCCGGCCGTGGACGACGTCAGGCGCACGGACGCGGGGGCGGGGGTCTCGCCGGCGGGCATCATCACCCTGCCATCGTATAGATGCCACCGCAGGCCGGGCCCGTCAGCGCGGGCCTGGTCGCGTCGTGGGCGCTGAAACCCGAGCTCACGGCCCGCTACCGGTGCTGAGCGCGCGGGACCTCCACGCCGGCCGCGCGCAGGTGCGCCTCGATCAGGGCGTTCAGCCGGGCGAGAGCCGGCTCGTGGTCCTCGCCGTGGTGGTCGATCAGCCCGTACCTGGCGTCCGCGTCGGGCCGCCGCCGCAGCTCGGCCGGCATCTCCAGCCGTTCGAGGTCGGCCAGCAGCCGGCCGGCCACCGCGGCCGCCAGCTCCTCGATCCGCGGGTCGCCGGGATCCCAGGACCGCGCGTCCCAGCCCTGCTTGGTCAGCTCCACGAACTCGGGATCGTCGAGCCACCCTTCGAGCCGGGACAGGAAGCCGTCGAAGATCTCCGGGATCAGCGCCCGGGTCAGCACCATGGCCTCGCGCTGCGTGTCCACGTAGTCGGCGCCGAAGCCGAGGCCGGTCAAGCGGTCGAGGAGCGCGCAGGCCCGGTCGGGCAGCAGGGCCCGGTCGCCCTGGTCGAGCCGGCGCAGCGTGTCGCGGCGCGCGATCAGGTCCTCGATCCGTTCGGTGAGCTGCCGGTCCACGTCGTCCAGGGCGGCGCTGAACCGTACGGGATCGGCGTCGAGCAGGTCGCCGACCTCGGCCAGCGGCACCCCGGCCCCGGCCAGGGTGCGGGCCTGCACCAGCCGGAGCAGGTCGACCGACCGGTAGCGCCGGTAGCCGGAGCCGTCACGTTCGGGCTCGGCGACCAGGCCGAGCCGGTGATAGTGCCGCACCGTCTTGATCGTGACGCCGGCGAACGCGGCCGCCTGGCCGATGGTGAGCCCGCCGGCCATCAGCGGGCCGTCGGGTACGGGTAGCGGGTGATCACAGGGTCGAGGATAGCCCGCGAACGTCCCGGTCCATCACGTCGCCGCCGAAGGGCCGGCTCGCGCGGCGGTTGACCTTGACCTTAGGTCAGGCCCCACGCTGATCGCAGCGCAGCCTTCACGGCGCCGGGGCGCCACCGCCCTGCCCGCCTGCGCAGGACACCACTTCCACCAGCCAAGGATCGAACATGAACGAGTCCCTCCGTACCGTCGAGAACCCCGCCACCGCCCCCGACCGCCCGGAGCTGCGGGAGGCGATCGAGTCGTTCGTCGAGTACGGCTTCGCCGGCGTGCAGCTGCGCGTGCACGACGAACGCGGCCACTGGACCGGCAGCGCCGGGGTGAGCGAGCTGGGCGGGAGCGCCGCGCCGCCGATCGACGGTCACTTCAGGATCGGCAGCGTCACCAAGACCTTCACCGCGGCCCTGATGCTGCTGCTCGTGGCCGAGGAGCGGATCGGGCTGGACACCCCGGTGGCCGGCCACCTGCCCGAGTTCGGGCTGGACCCGCGGATCACGGTGCGGATGCTGCTCCAGCACACCAGCGGCCTGTTCAGCTTCACCGGCGAGATCTACCCGGACGGGAGAGCCGTGGCCGGCGGCGTTCCCGGCGTGGGCAAGGAGTGGGTGGACAACCGGGACAGGACCTACCGGCCGGAAGAGCTGGTGCGGATGGCGCTGTCCCAGCCGGCCAGGTTCGAGCCGGGAACGGACTGGAGCTACTCCAACACCAACTACGTGCTGGCCAGGCTCTTGATCGAGCAGGTCACCGGCCGCCCCTACCCGGAGGAGATGCGGCGGCGCGTCCTTTCCCCGCTCGGGCTGACCGGCACCGTGGTGCCCGAGGCCGCGCCGGACCTCCCCGAGCCGCACGCGCACGGCTACTACCCGTACGAGGACGGCGACCGCTGGCAGGTGGCCGACACCACCCGCTTCAACCCCTCGTGGATTTCCGCCGCCGGCGACATGATCTCGACCACCCAGGACCTGCACACGTTCATCTCGGCCCTGATGGGCGGCCGGCTCCTGCCGGCGCCGCTGCTTGCCGAGATGTGCGCGCCGGACCCCGTCATGGGCTACGGCCTCGGGGTGTTCGTGGAACGGACGGACGGCGGCGGCACGATCGTCCAGCACAACGGCGGCTTCTGGGGCTGGGCGACGCTGATGTACGCCACACCCGACGGCGGCAGGACCATGACCGGCTCGCTGACCTTCGGGGACTCCAAGGTGGACTGGGTCGCCATGGCCGAGGCGATGGAGAACGTCAAGCGGCGGCTCGTCACGGCGGTCTTCGACGCACCGGCGGCCTGAGCACGGCGCCGGGTCATCGCCCGCGTGCCCGCTCGCCGTCCGGGTGGGCGAGGAGGGCGGAGGCGAGCATCGAGGCGAGCCACTCCTCGTACTCGGCCTCGCTCCAGCCGCACACCTCGGTCAGCTTCTCGAAGTTCTCCGTCGCGGTGAGCACGTAGATCTGCTCGGCCGCCCTGGCGGGGGAGAGGCCGGGGCGCAGGGCTCCGAGCTCGTGGAGGTGGGCGGCGGGTCCGTGGCTGCCCGTCAGCCGCTCGCGTTCGATGCCGTCCACAACGTCCCGCAGTCCGTGGTCGGCAGGGGACGCGGCCGCGGCGTCGCGCAGGACACGGTGCACGGACGTGATGCGCCGCAGGATCCCGGTGGCCATGGCGGCGTAGAGGGCCAGCTTGCGTACGGGGTCCGGCTCGTCGATGATCGCCCGCACCTCGGGACGGTCGCTCTGCGGCACGGGCCGGGCGTCCCCGGCGAGCGTGACGTCGTAGACGAGCTTGGCCAGGGCGGGTTTGCCGCCCGCGACCGGCTCAGGACGGCTACCCGCTCACCACCCGGCACTGACCGGACGGGCGGGCCGGGCGGGTCACTGACCGGGCGGGCGGGCCGGGCCGGTCACTGGCACTGGCCCGTGAGCCACGTGCGGAGCTGGGCCGGGTAGTCGGTGGCGATCCGCTTGGCGCCGCTCTTGAGCGCCTGGTCCCAGGCGCTCTCGTTCAGCCGCCACGGCGGCGGCGGCTCCTCCCACTTGGTGACGTCGGGCCAGACGGGGCCGCCGCTCAGCACCTGGGCCAGGCCCGCGGCGGTCACCCGCTTCTTCAGCTCGGCGGAGACGCCGCTGTCGTGCGAGTACAGGATGATCTCCTGCGAACGGTGACTCTCCTTGACGGGGTCGAGGATCTCCGCCCAGGCCCGCGCCTTGATCGCGGCGTCCGTGTGGAACAGCGACTGCCGGCCCTCCGGCTTGACCTCCACCATCCCGATCATGCCCGCCGACTTCATCGCGGCCAGCCACTGGCGGAACGTGTGCACCCTTTCACCCTTGAACGGGCCGCGCGTGATGGTGCGCCCGTCCAGCTTCGTGGCGCCGCTGGCCCACCAGATCTCGGTGATGTTCTTCTTCGTGCCGGTCAGCCCCCAGGTGGACGTGTTGTGCCACATGACGGCCTTGGTGCCGTCCTTGGTGAGCTGCAGGTCGGCCTCGACGCCTGCCGCGCCCCACGCCTCGTGCTGGCGGATGGCCGCCGGGTTGTTGGGCTGGCGGATCTGGTCCCGTTCCCACGCGTCGGCGCCGGTGGGGTAGCCGCCGTGCCCGAAGATCTGCGGGCACGCGGGCAGCGCGGCCGACGGGGAGGTGAGTAACGACGCCAGCAGGAACGCGGCGAGGGGGACTGCCACAACATGCACCTTTCGATCTTGAAGTCGGTGCACCACACTGTCCCACAGCCACGCTCGCGCCGAGCACACGGTGACGGTCGCGGTCTCGGCCGCCCGTGACTACGACCGCAGCCGCCCGGAGCCGGCTTCGAGGTCGCGTACGGCCGCGGCGGCCTCCGTCACGTCGGCGTGGATGTTGAGGGCGTCCCACACGCCGGTGAGCTGCAGGATCCGCGCGGGAAGATCCTGGACGGCGGCCAGGTGCAGCGTGCCGCCCTCCCTGCGGATGTCGGCGTGCACCAGCAGCAGCACCTGCAGTCCCATGCTGTCCATGAAGGTCAGCTCGGCCAGATCGAGGATCAGCGGACGGCCGCGCCGTCGCTCCCGGCTGATGAAGGATTCGAGCTGGCCGACGTTGGTGGCGTCGAGCTCGCCCGACACGACGATCAGCGCGCCTGCGGCCAGCGAGCGGCAGCGTACACCGAAGGGAGACATGGAGGTCTCGTCGCGGGCGTTCAGCGGATGGACGAGTGCGCGAGAGTGATGAACACGAGCGATCTCCACGGTAGGCCGGCCTCACGGTGACGGCGCCGTCGCCGTCACCGCTGACGCTACGGCCGAAGCGGGTCGCGGGAAAGGGCTTTGGGCATAGGATCTTCAGCCGGTCCGGCCGTCTATCCGCCTTTAGCCATAAAGGCCACCATTTCCGGTGGCTCGGTCGACCAGCGGTGCATTCCTCCGTGCTTTTCCGACCCTGACCAGGGACGGATGCGGCACTCGTCACGCGGTAACGGGTTCGGGGTCGATCGATCAAAGTTTCTTGATTGTTCCCGCCGGGGTGGCGCGCGGCGTGATATCGAATGCGGGCTTACTTTCAATCTTGCTCTCTGTAAGGGCGCGATCGAAAGGAATTATCATGCTTCGTCGTACTGTGTCAGGCGTCTTCGCCCTGACGGTCGCCGGTCTCATCGCGGCAGCGGTTTCGCCCGCGCACGCCGAGCAGAGTGGCGCGCACGCGCGCCCGGCGTCGTTCTATGACAGCGCCGCCGCCATCGTCAACGCCGACGGCACCCTGAACAGGGGCACCAACGTCGTCAGGTCGTGGCTGGCGGACACCGGCAGGTACTGCGTCCAACTCGCCCACCCGGTGTCGGCGCCTGACGCGCTCATCCAGCTCACGCCCCGTGACCCGCGGCGGCTGCCGCACATCGCGTACCGCAACCCGTCCGCGACCTGCGACCACGAGAACACCATCACGGTCAACGTGTACGACACCAACACGGGCCGCCTGGCCGACGGCGGATTCGACCTGCTGGCGATCTGAGCGGTGACCCGGACGTCCGGAGGTCCGATCACCCCTGGCCTCCGGACGGGCCACCCGCGACCTGGGCCACCCGCGACCTGGGCCACCCGCGACCTGGGCCACCTGCGACCTGGGCCACCTGCGACCTGAGCCACCTGCTACCTGAGCCATCCGTGACCTGAGCCATCCGTGACCTGGGCCGCCCGTGATCTGGGCCACCCGTGATCTGGGCCGGTGGAAACCGCGGCCCGGGTCCTACTTGCCCTGAGGAGCGCCCGCGCCGGCGGGGTCGCGCAGGAGCCCTTCGACTCCGTGCAGGAAGGTCTCGCCGATCAGGTCCGGGTCGAACAGGCAGCCGGCCGCCATGGCGCCGTCGCGCAGCATGACGAAATGCCGCCCGGCGCGCTCGGGCCGCGTGTGGCCGGCCCGCTCCAGCAGCCCGGTGACGGTTTCGAGGAACCACTGACGGTGCGCGAGCACCGCCTGGTGGGCGGGGTGCGTGGGATCGGGGTATTCGGCCGCGGCGTTGAGGAAGGCGCAGCCGCGGAACCCGGGTGACCCGATGTCGCCGGCGATGGACCGGCTGATGGCCAGGAGGCTCTCACGGGCGGGTCGCCCGTCGGCCTGAGCCTTGTTCACCTGGTCGCGGGCGGCCTGGTCGATGCCGTCGAGGTAGGACAGGACGAGCTCTTCCTTGCCGGGAAAATGCCGGTAGAGGGTCGCCCTGGTCACTTGCGCTTCCGTGACGATCCGGTCGATGCCCACCGAGTGGATGCCCTCGGTGTAGAAAATCCTGGTCGCCGTCGCGAGCAGCCGTGACCGCGCTTCGGAGGTCCGGCTCAGCGGTTCACTTCTCCCCATGCGGCCACTATAGCAGATAGAACGTTCGGTCTCCATCGCTGCCGTCGGACCCTACCGAGATGGCCCGCGCACGGAATGCCGCCTGCTCGCCACCCACCCGCCCACCAGTCCGATGGCCGGCGCCGGCGGCCACCCCCGCGACCAGACGAGGTTTCTCCTTGGGCGCTTCGGGCGGTGCCGGTGCCGGGGGAATTTCCGGCGTGGCCTGATACGCCGACTCCATGATTTCGTTGAACCGGCGCATCTTCCGATTTTTCGCGGCGCGGAGACGATGGATCCTGGCCTCGGCCCAGAATCTCCGTCCGGGAGTGGTGGTGAACAACTCCGCGGTGGCCAGTGAACGCGACACTCGATCCGGCATGTCGCCGACCTGGTAGCGCATCTCCCAATAGGAGACGATGAGGTTGAGATAGAGGTGCTGGCGCAGCTCGTCCGGCGAACGGTGACGATCCGGCGACCCCCAGCAGTCGAGGTAGACGGGATCCCGCATCGCCATTTCCATCAGCTGCACGTGGTGACCGCGAGCGGATTCCTTACGGGTGGCACGCGTCTCCTTCCCCTGGAGGACGAGTGAGCTGACGACCCCGATCAGCGCGAATCCCGACACAATTGCCGATGCCGCCCCATCCCATCACACGGCGAGCCGGTGATTTCATGAGGCGATTCCGGTTGACCCCTCGGTGCGGTTCGTTCTGGCTTTCACGGATCCGGTCCTGTGTTTTTCCAGACCCATCGGGAGGCTGATTCCCGCCATGAACGTCAGGCCGGGGCGGACCGGGAGAACTCGTCCACTCGCGTGCGCGGCCACCAGGGCGTGCACGATTTCCTTACCTGTTCACTGAACGTCGACACGAGACGACGGGAGACAATGGTGTCATCAAGTGAATCGTCATGGTCTCGCAGCGATAGATGCACTGAAGATTCGACATGTGTCGAGGTTGCGCTGCATCGAGGACGCGTGCGGATACGTGGGAGTCTCATGCCCGGCCTTGTGCTGAGCTTCTCGCCGCACACCTGGGCGGAGTTCATCGGCAGGATCAAGCGACATGAGCTAGACCTGGCGTCCGCCTGAAGGTAGATCGGCAGGGCGTCCAACCCGAGGCGGGACGCCCTGCCGCCTGTTGGCCCCTGCGGCCGGCCGAGGGGGATATCCAGTTGCCGGGCCGGTGGAAGATCTCGGAGAATCCCCTGTCGTGCGCACGGTGCGTACGCGAGAGGGGACAGGTGGCGATGCGGGCAGCGGAGCTCGAACGGGCGATGATCGCGGCCAGGTCCACCGCATCGTCACTCGGCTTGGCGGCGGACGACGCGATCGTCCTGAACGACTCCAACAAGGTCACCCTGCGCCTGCTGCCCTGTGACGTCCTGGCCAGGGTGGCGCCCGGGCCGGACGATCAGATGGCCCGGTTCGAGATCGAGGTCGCGCGACGGCTCGCCGCGTCCGGGAGCCCCGTGGCCGCGCTGGCGCCGCGGGTCGAGCCGCGCGCCTACGAGCGCGACGGCTTCGTGATCACGCTGTGGACCTACTACGAGCCCCTGGGGTCAGGAGACGTCTCACCGGCCGACGTCGCCGCCGCGCTCGGGCGGCTGCACGCCGGCATGCGTGCGACGGAGATCCCCGCGCAGCACTTCACCGATCGGGCCGAGCAGGCCCGGCGCCTCGTGGCGGACCGCGACCGCTCGCCGGCGCTCGCCGACGACGACCGCGAACTCCTCGCCGGCACGTTGCGCGACCTGAGGCGGTCGATCACCGAGCGCGGCGCCCCCGAGCAGTTCCTGCACGGCGAGCCGCACCCCGGCAACGTGCTCAGCACGAAGGACGGGCTGCTGTTCATCGACTTCGAGACGTGCTGCCGCGGGCCGGTGGAGTTCGACCTCGCCCATCAGCCCGAGGAGATCGCCGAGCACTATCCGGACGTCGATCACGAGCTGCTGCGCCAGTGCCGGATCCTCGTCCTGGCGATGATCACGGCGTGGCGCTGGGACCGCGACGACCAGCTTCCTGACGGGCGGCGGCTGGGCGAGGAGTGGATCGCGCAGCTGCGGGCGGCGCTCGATCACACCGGTCCTGCCGCCGGCTGATCCCGGGCCTTCGAGGCCGTACGCCGTGAGAGGACGGAGCTGTTCAGGCGGCGGGGCGGTGTACGTCAGTCACCGGGGCGATGGACGATCGCCTTCCTCGACCGTCCGGGATGGACCACGACCAGGTGCCGCTCGGTGGGCAGGATGGTGGGGGAGTCGTCGCCGGCCCGCGCGTAGACCCGCACCCGGTAACGCCCCGGCCCCTCGATCGCCAGGTTCGGGAGGGGCCGCGCGGCTCCGTCCATGCCGCCCGGCTGCGCGGAGGGTACGACCAGGCGGCCGCTGCGGCTGGTGACCCCCACTTCGGCCACCTCCGTCCACCCCTTGAGCCGCAGCGGCGGGGCATGCAGGAACGCCTTGACGGTCACGCAGACGTTCCCCTGCCGGATCGTGCCGACGCTCACCCCGGAGCCCTCGACGGTGAGCAGCCCGTGGGTCGGTCCGGATCCGGTGTACGGATCCTCGCCGTCGCCGATGCGATAGCCGTCGCTCTCGGACGTGAGAACGGCGGCCGTTCCCTGCCTGCGGGCCCGCGTCCTGGGCCAGGGGTCACGGCAGGTGGCGTTGCTCGCGGCGAGGTACTCGGCCTCCGCCTTCATCTCCTGCTCGCCGGAAAGCTCATGGCCCCCGATGACGCCGGGGCACAGGAAGACGAGCGCGCTCTCCAGCCCGCGCAGGTTGATCGCCCGGTCCTCGCCGCGCAGCCAGTCGTCGATGAGCCGCCAGCGCGGCAGGGCGCACAGTCTCCTGCCGTGCGCGAGCAGTTCCGCGTCGGACCTGGCGGCGGGGAACATGGGGCCGCTCGCTTTCGGCCGGCTCAGTCGTCGTGGGCGATGAGCATGAGCTGCCGCCACAACAGCACCACGAACACCGCGGACCCGGCGAAGGCGAACCAGAACGGCGCCGCGACCCCGAAAGCGGTGGCCAGGGTGCCGCCGATCAGCGAGCCGACCACCAGACCGGCGAAGACGCAGACCGTGTTGACGCTGCCCACCCGTCCCTGCAGTTCATGGGGGACCGCACGCTGGCGGACGGTGACCGAGGTCGTGCCCCAGATGAACGCGTGCGCGCCGAAGACCAGGAAGATGCCCCCGGCCACCCACGGCGAATGCGTCAGGGCCAGTCCGAGGTGGGTGAGCGTCTCGATGACGAGTCCGATCCGCATGAGCGCGCCGAGGCTCACCTTGCGGGTGATGAACCCGTACAGACCGGTGCCGATCAGCCCGCCGATCCCGCCGAGGGTGGTCATCAGGCCGAAACCCACGGCGCCGAGGCCGAGCTGCTCCTGGGTGTAGAGGACGAGCACCGACCAGGCCGCGCCGAACGTGAAGTTGAAGATCAGGATGGTGAGCGCCAGCGTGCGGATCGCCGCGTGCCGGATCGTCCACCTGAACCCGGCGATCAGCTCCCGTACGGCGTTGGGCGCCTGCTCGTCCGCCGGCCGAGTTCGCGGCGGCAGGGTGATCCGCGAGACCAGGACGATCCCCGCCACCACGAGCAGCAGCTGTCCGGCGAACGGCCAGATCACGCCCACCCCGAACAGCGCCGCGCCGATCGGCGGACCGGCCAGCTGGTTGAGCGTGATGAACCCGGTGCCCAGGCGGGCGTTGGCGATGACGAGATCGTCTCTCTTGACCAGTGTGGGCGTCAGCGTGGCCGTCGTGTTGTCGGCGAACACCTCGGCGATGGACCGCAGCGTCAGCGCCACCAGCGCCGTCACCACCGTCACGATGCCGGTCACCATGAGGACGACGAGGGCCGCCAGCACCAGGGCCCGTGCGGCGTTCGCGACGAGCACGATCCTGCGCCGGTCGTACCGGTCGGACAGGACGCCCGCGTACAGGCCGAACAGCAGCGGCGGCCCCCAGCTCACCAGCGCCGACATCGAGATCAGCAGCGGGTCGCGCGTCAGCGACGCGATCAGCAGCGGCCCGGCCGCGGCCGCGGCCCCGTCACCGAGATTCGTCAGCCAGCTCGACGCCAGCAACCATCGGAATCCCGTCCCCAATCGAGCCGGCAGGACTCGTTCCACCACTGAGGTCACGAGCGCAGGACTCTACGTTTCGCGACCTATCGGGGGCAACGCGTTTTTCGCCCTGGTGTGGGGAGCAGGGCCGGCGAGCCACCGATCGAACCGGGCGCGGGTGCGTTCCAGCATGTCGATCTGGTGTCGGCGCTAGATCGTGCGGCCGGTGAGGGCTGCGATGGGGGAGACGAAAAATCTGTGTTCGCCGTGATAGACATTCGCATGCTCGGGTGCTAATGTTTCTGACATCGCAAGGAACGGATCCACCGGGCAGCGGAAGTACCGGCAACACGACGAACTGCCCGGACCGAGGATGAAGTCAGTTGGGTCAGGCAGAAGGTCGGACGTGAAGGGCCAGCGCGGTTGGTAAGGGCCCAGATCGTGGACGCGCTGCCGTTGTTGTAAGTGGACGTCACGTCCAGAGGAATAGGGAAGGGAGTGTTGAACGCCATCGAAGGATCGCCCGTCGCCGGCTGACGTTCGCCGCTCGGGTACCGCAGTTCCACAGGATTGGAAGGTGGTCTACGGTCACGCATCCGCGATCCCCGCATCGCCGCCGAACAGGGCGGCGGATGCGGATGACAACAAGCCGGCCCCAGGCCGGTAGATGGTGTTGAACCTCTTCGGGGCCCCGGCGCACATGGCGCCGGGGCCCCCTGTCGGCGTGAAGAAAGGTATCTATGGGTCAAGGGCACACACCCGGCGCCATGCAGGCTTCGCCGACCGGCGCCGACGATGACGGTCACAGCGGTGCGCCCAGCGCCGAAGACCGGTTCGACGATGACGACTATCCCGCTTACAGCATGGGCGCGGCGGCGGAGATGCTCGGCGTCACCCCGACGTTCCTGCGGGCCCTGGGCGCCGCCAGACTGATCGAGCCGAGACGCTCAAGCGGCGGCCACCGCCGCTACTCCCGCTACCAGCTGCGCCTGGCGTCCCGGGCCAGGGAACTCGTCGACCAGGGCACTCCCGTCGAGGCCGCCTGCCGGATCATCATCCTGGAAGACCAGCTCGCCGAAGCACTGCGCATCAACGCCGCGTACGAACGCGAGCGCGCGACCGGCGACTGACCCACGACCTCCCCGCGCGGCGGCTCCGCCGCTGCGCTGCGTCGCGGGCGTCGTGAAGCGGCTCCTGGCATGTCGGCGTGCTATCAACCGGGCCGGTTCGTGCCGAGTCCAGGAGCGGGCGGCGCCGTTTCTGGCGCTCGACGGGGTCGCGTGGCCTTCCGGGCGCGCGGCCGCCGGGCACCTCGAGGAGGCACAGGGGCGGGAACGGGGCGGTGCGGTGCGGTGGCCTGCCTAGACTCGGGGCGGGAGGTCATGGGTGGAAGCGAGCGGGGCGCCGGGGGAGGCCGACTGGCGGGCACATCGCTCCGCCGTCTTCGGGGCGGCGTACCGGATCCTGGGCAGCGTCGCCGAGGCCGAGGACGTGACGCAGGAGGTCTGGCTGCGCGCCGCCGGCGCCGATCTGTCCGGGGTGCGTGATCTGCGGGCCTGGCTGGTGACCGTGGCGGCCCGGACGGCGTACGACGTGCTGCGTTCGGCGCGCGTCCGGCGCGAGGCATATGTCGGCCCCTGGCTGCCCGAACCGCTGCTGACCGGCCCCGACGTCGCCACCCGGGTGCTCATGGACGAGTCCGTGAGCACCGCGATGCTGATCGTCATGGAGACCCTCGCCCCGGGTGAACGCGTCGCGCTGGTGCTGCACGACGTCTTCGGCTTCCCGTTCGACCGGATCGCCGAGGTGCTCGGCTGCACGCCCGCCGCGGGACGCAAGCTCGCCTCCCGCGCGAGAGCCCGGGTCGCGACGGTTCGGGAGCGGCCTCAGGCGTCGAGGGCCGAGACCGAACGTGTGCTCAGGGCGTTCAGAGCGGCCGCCGACGCGGGCGACCTGGCCGGGCTGGTCAGCCTGCTGCACCCCGAGGCCGTCTACGTCGCCGACGGCGGAGGCCGGGCCACCGCCGCGCGCAGGCCGATCCAGGGTGCTGAGCGGATCGCACGCCTGGCGGTCGGGCAGGCCGAGCTGAGGCGGCCCGGCTCGTACCGGATCATCGAGGTGAACGGACAGCCGGCCCTGGCGACGTACGACGGCGACCGGCTCGTCTGGCTCGACACGGTGGAGATCGCCGGCGGGCGGATCACGACCTTCAGAAGACTGGTCAATCCCGACAAGCTCGCTCTCCTCGGTCACATCTGAGGACGCTGTCTCGTCTCCCTGCCGACCCGCACCCCGACCTCCGGGGGGCGTCGTAGAGAGGACGAGACAGTGGCACATGTAGTGATCATCGGTGGCGGCTTCGCGGGCGTGTGGAGCGCGGCGGGAGCGGCGCTGGCCCGCGGGGACGCTGATCTGCGCATCACGCTCATCGCGCCGAACGACCACCTGGTGCTGCGGCCCAGGCTGTACGAGCCGGATCCGGATTCGGCCAAGGTCGAGCTCCGCCGGATCCTCGGCCCGATCGGCGTCGAGCATGTGCGCGCCTCGGTACGCACGATCGACACCGGCCGCCGCGTGGTCGTGGCGGATGGCAGGGAGCTCGGCTACGACCGCCTGGTGCTGGCGGCGGGCAGCGAGCTGGTCCGGCCCGAGGGGCTGCCCGGCGCCGAACGGCTCTTCGACATCGACACCCTGGAAGGCGCCCGGCGGCTCGAACGTCGTCTGCGCGGCAGCGACGGCTACTCCGCCGTGGTCGTCGGCGCCGGGTTCGTCGGGCTGGAGGCCGCCACCGCACTGGCCGCCCGTGGCCGGGTGCTGCTCGTGGACCGGTCCGACGTGGTCGGACACGAGCTCGGCCCCGGCCCGCGCGCGGAGATCGAGGCCGCGCTGGACGAACTGGGCATCGAACGCCGGCTCGGCAGCACGGTGACGGAGGTCGGCGACGGGTACGCCGTGCTGTCCGGCGGCGCCAAGGTGGCGGCGGACGTGGTGGTCTGGGCCGGGGGCCTCAGGGCCGGTGGGCTCACCCGGCAGATCTCGGACGACCTCGACCATCTCGGCCGGGTGCCGGTGGACCGGTGGCTGCGGGCCCTTCCCGAGGTGTTCGCCGCCGGGGACGTGGCCGCGGCGGCGTACGACGCCGAGCACCCGGTCATGCAGGCCTGCCAGCACGCCACTCCGCTCGGCAAGGTCGCCGGCTACAACGCGGCGGCCGACCTGCTCGGCGTGCCGCCCCGCGAGTTCACCCCCGGCCCGTACGTCACCTGCCTGGACCTGGGCGGCGCCGGCGCGATCTTCACACGGGGCTGGAACCGCAGGGTGATGGCCTCGGGAGCCGAAGGGACGGCCGTCAAGAAGCTGATCAACCAGGCCATCCACCCGCCGGTGGACGACGCGGAGAAGATCCTGGCCGCCGCGGACGCCGTCTACCTCGACCTGCCCTTCTTCCCCCGTGACAATGACGAGGTCCAAGGAGAGGACGAGGCCGTCACCGCCGCCTGATCGCGCACGCCACCCGGCAGCCTCGGGCCCGGCGTCGCGCGGCCGGCGCCGGGTCAGCGGGCGGCGGTGGTGCGGGACAGGAAGTCGCGGATCAGGCCGGCCACCTCGTCACCCGCGCTCTCCAGCAGGAAGTGCCCGCCGTCCAGCAGATGGATCTCCGCGTTCGGGACATCCTGGGCGAACGCCCGAGCCCCGTCGGGCCCGAAGATCTCATCGCCCTTGCCCCACACGGCGAGCAGCGGCGGCTGGTTCGCCCGCAGGTAGGCGTGCAGCTCCTTGTACAGCGGCGGGTTGGTCGCGTAGTCGCGGAACAGGGCGAGCTGGATCGCGTCGTTGCCGGGACGGGACACCAGCGCGTGATCGTGGTGCCAGGTGTCGGGACTGACCAGGCTCTCGTCCGGGACGCCGGTGACGTACTGCCAGCGGATGGCCTCCAGGCTCAGCGCGGTGCGGATCGCGCGCTCGGTCTCGGGCGTCTGCTCCCGGTGGTAGTCCCACACGCTCTGCCAGAACTCCGGGACGAAGCCGGCGGCGTACCCGTTGCCGTTCTGCGTGATGATCGCCGTGACGGCCTCCGGGTCGTCCAGGGCCAGCCGCCAGCCGATCGGGGCGCCGTAGTCCTGGACGTACATGGCGTAGCGCCGCACGCCAAGCTGGTCGAGCAGGCCGGCGGTGAGGCCGGTGAGGGCGTCGAAGGTGTAGTCGAACTCGTCCGCCGGCGGGGCGTCCGACAGCCCGAACCCGAGGTGGTCGGGAGCGATCACGTGATAGCGGTCGGCGAGCGCGGGAATCAGGTGGCGGAACATGAACGAGCTGGTCGGGTAGCCGTGCAGGAGCACGATGACCGGCGCGTCCGCGGGGCCGGCCTCCCGGTAGAACAGCCGCCGGCCCTCGACGGTGGCGTAGCGATGGTGAACGGCAGTCATGTCTAACTCCTCTAAGTCGTTTTGATGGTTAGACTCAAGCACGGCCTGGTGTAACCTGTCAAGGAGACTTTGGAGGTTAGGTTCGCCATGGTGATCGATACCGACGAGAAGCTGCTCCTCGACCTGCTGAACACCACGCCCGTGCACGAAGGACGGCCGTGCGACCTGCTGGCCGGCCCCGCCGACGGGCTGCGCTGGCTCTCCGCGCACGGTCAGCCGGCCTCGGAGGAGGAGTGGCGCGCCGCGCTCGACGCCCGCGCGGCACTCCAGGACGTCGTACGCGGCGACGCGCCCCCCGCCGCGCTCGCCCGCTTCGTGGAGGGCGTGTCGTGCCTGGCCTCGCTCGGCGGCGAGGGGATCGAGTGGACCCCCCGGCTGCCCGATGGGCGCGTCGCGGCGGCGCGCGCCGTGCTGACGTGGGACGCGCTGCGCGTGTCCGGCCCAGGGCGGTTGCGCGCGTGCGCCAACGACGAGTGCCGGCTCTTCCTGATCGATCACAGCAGGCCGAACACCGCCCGCTGGTGCTCGATGGCCGGCTGCGGCAACCGCATGAAGGCCAGACGCCACTACCAGCGCACCCGGCAGGGCAAGACGGACGGTTAGCGGTCGCCGAAACCGGTCGAGGACGGTCAAGGGACCCTTGGTGGCGGCCCGAAACCCGTCGAAGACGGTCGGCGGCCGGAGCCGGCTCGGTGGCGGTTCACAGCACCTTGAGCAGGCGCCCGGCCAGCTCCGCCGACGAAGCGGGGTTCTGCCCGGTGAACAGGTTGCCGTCGGTCACCGTGTACGGCCGCCACATCTCGCCCTTGCTGAACTCCACGCCGAGAGCGATCAACTCGTCCTCCAGCAGCCAGCGCGCCATCGGCGCCAGCCCGACTGCGTTCTCCTCCTCGTTGGTGAACGCGGTCACCCGCCGGCCCGCGAACGGCGACCGGCCGTGGATCCGGGTGGCCAGCATCGCCGCCGGGGCATGGCAGACGATGGCCAGCGGCTTGCCGGAGGCCAGCGCCGCCGTCAGCAGCCGGCCGGCGTCCGCGTCCTGCCACAGGTCCTCCATGGGGCCGTGGCCGCCGGGAAGGTAGACGGCGTCGTAGGCGTCCAGGCGGGCGTCCGGCAGCATGATCGGCCGCCGCAGCGCCTCCGCCGACCGGATCGTCTCCTCCAGGCCGAGCGCCGTCTCCGCGCCTCCGGCCAGGTCGGGCCGCAGGCTCATCATGTCCACGTACGGCACCACCCCGCCGGGAGTGGCGACCGTGATCTCGTGCCCGGCCTCGGTGAACGCACGATACGGGGCCACGAACTCCTCGGCCCAGTACCCCGTCGCGTGCCTGGTGCCGTCCTTGAGCGTCCAGTACGCCGTACCGGTCATCACGAACAGGAGCTTCGCCATGGGAATTCCCCCTCAGATCCGCGCTGATGGCAGGTCAGTCGAAGACGACGACCACGCGGCCGATCACGTGGCCCCGGCCCAGTTCGTCCAGCTTGTCGTTGATGTCGCTGAGGCTGATCGGGGTGACCGTGTGCTTGACCCGCCCCTGGCCGGCGTAGGCGAGCACCTCGGTGAGGTCGTTGTGGTTGCCCCAGAAGGATCCGGAGAACGTCCGCTCGCCCGACACGAACGGGAACACCGGGAACTCGGCGCTGTCACCCATCAGGCCCACCGACACGAGCGTGCCCTCGGCCGCCAGGAGCGCGGCGTTGAGCTCCAGTGACTGCGAGGCGCCCGAGCAGTCGAGCGCGGCGTCGATCTCGCCGCGGCCGGTCAGCTCGGCGAGCTCGGCCCGTACCTGGTCGGGCGTCTTGCCGCGGGTGTTGATCGCGTGGTCGGCGCCGTTCTCCCTGGCCAGCGCGAGCTTGGCGTCGTCGCGGGCGAAGGCCACCACGGTGGCTCCGCCGCCGAGCAGGCGCGCGTACTGCACGCCGTACGCGCCGAGCCCGCCGATCCCGCTGACGGCCACCGTGCGTCCGGGAGTCAGCCGGCCGGCGGCGCGCAGCCGCTTCATCCCCCGGTACGGGGTCAGCCCGGCGTCCACCAGCGGCGCGAGGTATTCAGGCTCCATCCCCGCGTCCGGGTCGATCCGGATGAGATGACGGCTGGGCACGTTGACGTACTCGGCGAAGCCTCCCGGCGGGCCGAAGCCGATCCAGCCGCCGCTGCCGGTGCACAACTGCTCGTTGCCCTCGCGGCACTGCCGGCAGGTGCCGTCGCCCCAGGCGGGATAGACGACCACCAGGTCCCCGACCGCCAGGCCCGCCGAGGCGGGAACGTCGGCGCCGAGCCGCTCGACCTGGCCCGCCACCTCGTGGCCGGGAATGTAGGGGAACGTAAGGTCGATCGGGAAATATCCATCGATGAGTTGGTAATCGCTGCGGCACATCCCCGTCGCCCTGACCTTGACGAGGACCTCCTCGGGGCCGGGTTCGGGAATCGGTACCTCGTCGATCTGCAACGGCTGTTTGAGGCCGTGCATCCGGGCCGCGTACATGCTCATGATGCCCTCCAGATCAGGTACGGATCACTGCGGCGGCGAAATTCGTCGCACATTTCTCAAATTAGCGACAGACGCCACAAATCAGACAAAATTCCATGTAAATCTCGGTCTCCGGAAAATGTGGGCCGCCGGCGAGCGCGGCCGGTCGCCGGAGGGAGGAACGTCGCCCCGTCGTGATCTGCGACCAGCATGATCATCGCCTGCGAAAACGTGATCTTATGCATCGTCGCCGGCGGCGTCGTCCCGGCGACCGGAACGCGGGCGCTGGCCGCCCCCAAGGACCCGCTCGCCGCCCTGCGCGCCCAGCTCGCACCCGGCAAAGGGGTGACGCTCAAGCAGCGGACCGTCGGCAAGTCCGTCTCCACCCTGGCCCGTTCGGGGCGGGCGCAGTTCGACCGGCGGGGCATCGCCGCCTCCGTACCTCACGGCCAAGCTGAACGTGCGCGGCGACAGCGGCGAACAGGGCGACGACGAGCAGGAGGACGACGGCCGGGCCGCCGCCCTGGCCAAGCCGGAGCGCATCCTCCGCATCGGCCGCACCTCCTACATCAAGGGCGGCCCCCTCGGCGCGGCCCTGCCCGACGGCGAGACCTGGTTCAGGCAGTCGCCGGGCTGATCGTGCGGCACGACCGCGATGTTCGGCGACTTCGTCAACGCCGCCGAGCCGAGCACCCTGAAGGCCCTGCTGCCCCGCTCCGCCCCCAAGCGCTGACGTCCCTCCGCCTGGACGGTGGACACCCGGAGGGGCCCCGTCCAGGCTCGTTTTCCTCAGCGGCAGTTGCCCCAGCTGTTACGGGCGCCCTCGGCCAGCGGGCCGCCGTGGCCGCCGCTGCTGACGGCGCCGTAGGAGCGCACGCACTGCCCGGCGGTGTGCTGCTTGGCCGCGGCGTAGTGGCGCAGCCGGCCGTCGTCCTCGACGACGTGTCAGCCGAGGACATCCCGGGGGTGGATGTCGCGGGCCGGGGCCGTTCCGGCGCTCCGGCCGCGTTCGCAAACCCTGGGGCCTACTCCGCCGAAACGGCTCAAACATCTTCTTGACGGGGAACGGCGGCTAGTGCCAGGTCTACCTTCAGGTCTCGCCCGCGCGCCCGTGTGCGCGGGCCGGGCCGGGACTTGGATGGTCGGCATGACCATTGAAGGTTCGATTCCCGGCCGTTGGGTCGAAGGCGCCGGCGCGGTGCTGGGGCCCCTGCTGCTCATCGCGGCGGTCCTCACCAGGATCGGCGCGGACGACTTCTTTCCCGGCCAGCTCGCCGCCTACGCCGCCGATCCGGGACGGATGGCCGTGTCGTACGGGCTGTTCGCGGCCGGCGTGGTGCTGCTCTGGCCGGCCGTCACGGCGCTGGCCCGGATCGTCGCCGTGACGCATCCCGGCTCGGCCCGGTGGGGCGCCACGCTGGTCGTGCTCGGGCTGTTCGGGCGGGTCTTCCACGCCGGGGTGAGCCACCTGGCGTTCCAGCTGGTGGACGAGCTCGGACTGGCGGCGGCGCAGCGGGCCGTCGCGGACACCTACGCAGCCTTCCACGTCTTCAAGGGGGCTGGCGTCTGCATCATGGCCGGCTGGATCGTGCTCCCCGCCGGCGCCTTCCGCGCGAGGGCGTTCGGCGCCGGGCCGCTCGGCGTGGCCAGGTGCGTGGCGCTCGCACTGGGGTCCGTGCTGCCGCTGGGCGTGCTCAAGGGCAGCAGCGACCCGGTCTCGCTGCTCGCCCTGGCAGGGCTCGCCGCCGCCCTGGTGCCGCTCGGCGTCGGGCTGCTGCGGAACGGCCCGGCTCCCCGCTGGTGGGCCGTCGCCCTCGTCGCCGCGCTGGTGCCGGGCGCGTACGTCGTCGGCCTGGTCGGCTGACCGCAGGACGCCGGCCACGGCGCGCACCAGCGTCTCGTCGGAGGCGGGCCTGCGGGTGGCGATGGTCGGACGGTCGGTCCGCCGATCGGCCGGAGGGCGGCGGACGTGCGGGTGCCGGTGGTTGGATGGTCGGCACGTTGATCGACGGGAAGGCGGCGGACATGCGGGTGGCGATGGCGAGCGTCGCGGCGCGGGCCGGGCGCGTCAACGAGGACTTCACCGGCGCGGTCCCGGCCGGGGCGGTGCTGGTCGACGGCGCCGGCATCCCCGGCGCCGAAGCGCTCTGCCATCATGGCGTCGCCTGGTACGCCTCCCGCCTGGGCGCCGCCCTCCTCGCCCTGCTCGCCTCGGGACGCGCCCGCGGCCTGCGCGAGCTGCTCGCCGAGGCCATCGAGCGGGTGACGGACGCCCACCGCGGCTCCTGCGCCGTCGCCGACCCCATCGGCCCGTCGGCGACCGTCGCCATGCTGCGCCTTTCCGGCGGCGTCCTCGAACACCTCGTGCTCGGCGACGCCTTCCTCGTGCTCGACCGGCCGGACGGTGCGCCGATCGTCGTCACCGACCCGCGCGAGGTGGTCATCAGCAGCGCGTACGTGCCCGCCCTGGAGGCGGCGGGCCAGGGCACCGAGGCATACCAGCGGATCCTGAACGACCTGCGCGCCCACAGGAACGCACCGGGCGGTTTCTGGCTGGCCAAGGACGACCCGCGGGCGGCCCGCGAGGCCGTCACGGGAAGTCGCCCGATCGCGGAGCTGTCCGGCGCCGTCCTGCTCAGCAACGGAGCCGCCCGCCTCGCGGACGAGTTCAAGACCGGCTGGCCCGAGGTCCTGGCCGTCCTGGCTTCGGACGGGCCCGCCGAGATCATCCGCCGCGTACGGCAGGCGGAGGCCCGCCACGCGGTGCGGCCGGACGACGCGACGATCATCCACTGCACCGGCCTCGGCGAGGCTTGAACATCGCCGGCGCAGGGCCGCGACGGGCTCAGCCGAGGTCGGCGACCAGGGACGGGGCGAGCGCGGCGGCGGCCTCCGCCACGCTGTCGTAGATGTCCAGGGTGTCCCAGACCCCGGTGATCTGAAGGAGCCGCGCCGGCAGATCCCGTACGGAGACCAGCCGCAGGCTGCCCGCCCCCGCCAGGACGTCGGCCCGCACCCGCAGCAGCACGTGCAGTCCGCTGCTGTCCATGAACGTGAGCCCCTGCAGATCCAGGATCAGCGGCCGGCCGGGCCGCCACGCGCCGGCGATGGCGGACTCCAGGCGCCCGGCGTTGGTGGCGTCGAGTTCACCCGCCACGGTGACGAGCACCCCGCCGGGGGAGAGGCGGCAGTTCACACTGAGCGCGGTGTGCGGGGCCGCCGCCGTCAGCATGTCGGCGAGTGCGCGAGATTGACGGGCATGGGCGGTCCCCGGGGGAGTAGGTCGGCCTGGCGTGGACGGCTTTTCACCGTCCCTCCCGAGGCTACGCCCGAACTCCGTTACAGGAAAGAGGATTCGTCAATTTTCGGCGAGGTGATCCCCGGATGCGGCGACGCTCCGGTGAAGCGCGGCTCAGAGGTGCATCTCGCCACCGTCCACGACCAGGTCGGCGCCCAGGAAGAAGCTGCCCTGGTCGGAGGCGAGGAACGCCACCGCGTTGGCGACCTCGTCCGGCTGCCCGATCCGGCCGAGCGGGACGGCCTCGATGAACCGCGCCTTGGCGCCGGCCGCGTCCTCCGTCCCTTCGGCCACCCCGTCGAGCCCGGGGGTGTCGATGGTGCCGGGGGAGATCGCGTTGACCCGGATGCCGCGGCCCTTGAGCTCGTTGGCCCAGGTCCTGGCGAAGGAGCGGATCGCCGCCTTGGAGGCCGCGTACGCGCCGAACGCCGCGACGCCGTCGCCGGCCCGTACCGAGGAGTTGAGTATCACCGACGCGCCGTCGTTGAGCAGCGGCAGCGCCTTCTGCACCGTGAACAGCGTGCCGCGGACGTTGACGGCGAAGATCCGGTCGAAGTGCTCCTCGGTGGTCTGTTCCAGCGTCGCGAACGAGGCGGCGGCGGCGTTGGCGAACAGCACGTCCAGCCCCCGGCCCCGATCCCTGACCGCGGCGTAGAGGCGGTCCAGGTCGGCCGGCTCCGCGATGTCGCCGGGCACGGCCGTCACCGCCGCCGGGCCCATGCTCGCCACCACCGCGTCGAGGACGGTCTTCCTGCGCCCGGTGATGAACACGTGCGCGCCCTCGGCCACCAGCCGCCGCGTCGTGGCCAGGCCGATGCCCGTTCCGCCGCCGGTGATGACGGCCGTCTTGTTCTCCAGCGTTCCCATGGCTCTCACCTCGTCAGATTTATGCACCGATCGGTACGGAAAGCGACGATAGCACTTCTGCACCGCCCGGTACAAAAGCGGTAGACTTACCCCCATGCAGACCCAGGGGAAGGCGCCGATCGGCCGACCGCGTGGCTTCGACCCGGACGAGGCGCTCGACCGGGCCATGCGCGTCTTCTGGGAGCAGGGCTACGAAGGCGCCAGCCTCACCGACCTGACCAGGGCCATGGGCATCAGCCGCACCAGCATGTACGCCGCCTTCGGCAGCAAGGAGGAACTGTTCCGCCTGGCCCTGCGGCGCTACAACGACGGCCCCGCCGCCTACGTCGTCCGGGCCCTGGAGGAGCCGGCCGCACGCCAGGTCGCCACCGCCTTTCTCGGCGGCGCCGTCGAGGTCACCACCCGCCCCGACTGCCCGGCCGGCTGCTTCGGCGTGCAGGGTTCGCTGGCGGCGGGCGCGTCCGGCCGCGGCGCCCGCGACACGCTTGCGGCGTGGCGCGACAACGGCGTCACGCTGCTCAAGGAGCGGTTCCAGCAAGCCGTGGACGAGGGCGACCTGCCCGCCGGATCCGATCCCGGGTTGCTCGCCCGCTACCTCATGACCGTGGCCAACGGCATCGCCGTCCAGGCCGCCGGCGGCGTCGCCCGCGACGACCTCCAACTGGTGGCCGACCTGGCCCTGCGCCAGTGGCCGCCCGACTGAGGGTGCCGTCCTCTGTGTGGAACGTTCCATTTCGCGCTGTTTTGACACCTGCTATGGGTAACCGCTATCTATTGGCCAACCGTTAGGGGGTGTCATGCAGGACGCGGTGCTGGCGATGCTCGCCAAGGAGCCGTCGCACGGCTACCAGCTGCACGCGCGGCTGCGGCGCAGCCTCGGCCCGCTGGGCGAGTCGATGAACCGGGGGCAGATCTACGTCACGCTGGCCCGGCTGGAGCGAGCGGGCCTGGTGACCTCCGAGCGCGAGGACGGCCTGCCCGAGCGGCCCGAGCGCAAGGTCCACGCGCTGACGCCGGCCGGGCAGCAGCGGGTGGCCGACTGGCTGGCCGAGGTGGGCTGGCCGAAACCCGACCTGGCGGAGTTCCATCTCAAGCTCGCCGCCGCCGCGGCGGCCCGGCTCGCCGACCCGGTGGAGCTGGTGGCGGCCCAGCGCCGCGAACTGCTGCGCCGCCTGCGCGAGGCCCAGCAGGCGGCGCTGGCAGAAGCGGCGTACTCAGGGCCGGCGCGAACAGAGCCTGGGGGGATGGCGGGGCCGGGCGCGGGCCTGCTGCTGGAAGGGGTCATGCTCCGGCTGCGGGCCGACCTGCGCTGGCTGGACGCCTGCGAACGAGCCTGGTCCAGGGCCGATGACGAAGCCGAGGACGGATGAACGGGCCGAATGCCGCCGCGATCGTGACCCGCGGCCTGGTGAAACTGCACGGCCAGGGCAAGAGCGGGGTCCGCGCCGTGGACGAGATCGACCTGGAGGTGCCCCAGGGGCAGACGCTGGCGATCATGGGCCCCAGTGGCTGCGGCAAGTCCACGCTGCTGCACCTGCTGGGCGGCCTGGAGCGGCCGTCCGGCGGAGAGGTGTGGCTGGCCGGGCAGCGCGTCGACACGCTGAGCGAGCGAGCCCTGGCCCGCCTGCGCCGCCGTTCGGTGGGATTCGTCTTCCAGGCCTTCCACCTGATGGAGGAGCTGACCGTCGGCGACAACGTCGAGCTGCCCGCGCTGCTGTCCGGCCGCTCACGCCGCCAGGCCAGGCGGCGGGCCGGCCGGCTGCTGGAACAGGTCGGGCTCGCCGCGCGCGCCCGGCACCTGCCCGCCCAGCTGTCGGGCGGGCAGCGCCAGCGGGTCGCCGTGGCCCGCGCCCTGGTCAACGACCCCCTGGTCGTCCTGGCCGACGAGCCCACCGGCAACCTCGACACCGCGGCCACCCACGACGTGCTGCGCATCTTCGGGGAGCTGCGTTCCGCCGGGCAGACGTTCGTGATCGTCACCCACGACGAGCGGGTGGCGGCCACGGCGGACCGGCTGATCTCGATGCGGGACGGCATGTTCGTCGACGACCTGCGGATGGCCGCCGCTCGCCCGCGCGGGCTCGGCGGGCTGATCGGGCTGGGGGACTGAACGCCATGGGCTCCCTCGTGCTCGTCCCGCGCCTGGTGCTGGCCGACGTGCGCCGGCACCGGCTCCAGGCGGCGATGCTGCTGCTCGCGGTGACCGTGGCCACCGCCACGATGGCCCTGGGCCTGTCACTGAACGGCGTGAGCGACGCGCTGTACGAGCAGACCCGCGCGGCCACCGCGGGACCGGACGTGGTGGTGCTCTCCGGCCAGTCCGGGCGCGCCGTGACCTCGGCCCTGTCCTCGCTGGCGCGGGCCCCGGAGGTCACCGCCCACCACGGCCCCTACCGCATCGTCTACGCCGACCTCGCCGTCCGCGGCCGGATCTCCAACGTGGTGGTGCACGGCTTCGCGGAGCGGCCGGGCGCGGTCAACCGCCCGCTGACGACCTCGGGCCACTGGGTACGCCCCGGCGGCACCGTACTCGAACGCGGCTTCGCCACCGCGCTCGGCGTGGGCGTCGGCGACCGCGTCACCATCGCCGGCCGGTCGTACCCCGTCGTCGGGATCGCCGTCACCGCGGCCACCTCCGTCTACCCGGGGGCGGCCCAGATCGGCCCCGGCGGCGCGGGCAGCGACTACAGCGGCCTGGCCTGGATGACCACATCGGACGCCAAGAAACTCGCGGCCTCCCATGACCTGCCGGTGACCCTCGCCCTCGACCTCGCGCTGCGCGACCCCGCCCACGCCGAGATCTTCCGCGAGGCCCACCGCGACGCCGGTCTGCGGCTGGCCTTCCGCTCCTGGCAGTTCACAGCCAAGCAGGACCTGACCCTGCTCAGGAGCAGCCAGCCGATCCTGGTCGTCGGAAGCTGGCTGATCGGCTTCCTGGCGATCACGGGGGTGGCGGCGCTGGCCGCCGGGCGTGCCGCCGTGCAGACCCGCAGAGCCGGGCTGCTCAAGGCCGTCGGTGCCGGCCCCGGCCTGATCGCCACCGTGCTGCTCACCGAATACCTGGCGCTGGCGCTGGCCGGCGACGCGCTGGGGCTGCTGATCGCCCGGCTGAGCGTGCCCGCCATCGCCAGCCCCACCGACAGCCGGATCGGCGACGCGGCCGGCCACGGCCGTACCGCCGAAGTCGCCGCGACCCTGCTCGCCGTGGCGGTGGCGGTGCTGTCCACGTTGCGTCCGACCTTGCGGGCCATGCGCACGGCGACCGTCACGGCGCTGACCGCCACCGCCCGCCCGCCCCGCCACCGTCCCCGGCTCACCGCGCTGTCCGCGCTGCTGCCGACGCCGCTCCTGCTCGGGCTGCGGCTGACCGCCCGCCGGCCGGGCCGCGCCGTGCTGCAGGCGTGCTCCACCGCCGTCACGATGATCGCGATCGTGGCCCTGCTGACCCTGTACGCCCAGACGGAGCGGGGTTACGGCCTGGGCGGCTCCTCCGTCCTGCCCAACCTGCGCGGCGAGCACGACCGCCGGCTGATGCTCGCCGTCGCCGCCCTGCTCATCACGCTCGCCGTGGTGAACACCATCACGTTCACCTGGACCACGGCCATGGAGGCCGAGGCGAACATGGCCGTCGCGCGCACGCTCGGCGCCACCCCCGGCCAGATCTCCGCGGGGCTGTCGGCCGCCCAGCTCCTGCCCACCCTGCCCGGTGTCGTCGTCGGCGTCCCTCTGGGCCGCGGCCTGCTCTCGCTCTTCGCCGCCAGGAACGCGGTGGAGGCGCCCTCGTCCTGGCTGCTCGTGGGCGTGCTCGCGATCATCCTGGCGACGGCCGCGCTCACCGCCCTGCCCGCCCGCCTGGCGGCCCGCCGCCCCGTGGCGCGGGCGCTCAGCGCGGGAACCGGCTGATCACCCGATTCCCGATCACCGGGGGATGAACCGGGAATCGCTGGGTATGCAGCACAACATTCCGGTGAGGAGAACGCGTACCGATCGACGATGATCCGTGCCCTCACCCCCGCTCGGCGCCGGTGACCGACTACGACTGCATCTGACGTTACTGGGCCTGATGGGACGGAGCCTGATATGACGACGACCAAGCCCGGCGGCCGGCCGCCGTCGCCCTCGTCCGGCTGACGCGGTGCCCGGCGATGGACCTGTCGGACCGGGAACGCCGGATCCTGGGCGAGATCGAACAGGAACTCCGCCGCGGGGACCGCGCCTTCGTCCGCCGCGTCGAGTCGCTCAACGCCGCCTGCCGCAGGGCGGGGGCGCAGCGCTACGCCGCCCACACCACCTGGCGGGAGCTCTGGTGCGTGCTGCTGGTGGCCCTCGGCCTGGCCGCGCTCGCGGTCCTGCTGGTCCTGTCCGCCGGCGGCGTCCGCGCTCCCGCGCCGCCGTCCGTGCCCGCGCCGAGCCACGCCCGGGCGCCGGTGCCCGCGCTCAGGCCCGTCTTCCGCACCCGCTCGGGCCCCGCCTGGACCACGAGCGGCGCCGGGCGGAGACCGGCGCATGCCGCGATCCTTACCGAATGCGGAGCTTTCGCCGAGGGCGGGCAGAGGTTGCTCCGGGAAGCCTCGGGTAGGCGGGCGGACCGCGGCTTGCCGGACGAGCGCGAAGGAGCGCATGGACATGACCTTCAACCCGTTGCGGGAGCGTGGCATCCCGCTGGACAAGCAACTGCGCAACTGGCGTGAGCTGAACGTCGTCCCGATCGATCCCGACCACGCCGATCCGTACACCAGGTGCCGGATCATCACGATGAACGGGATCGAGGTGGAGGCGATCATGTTCAGCCACCACCTGGCCCGCCACTGCCCGGACCCGGAGATCAAGCAGCAACTGGCCCGGGTGCGTTACATCGAGGCGCAGCAGCAGAAGGTGGTCAACTGGCTGCTGCCAGGAGTGTCCTCGGTGCTGGAGACCACGATCGCCTACGAGCAGGTGGCGGTCGACCTGACCGCGTGGGTGGCGCGGATGGAGCCGGACTCCTATCTCAAGCAGGCCTACCAGTTCGGTGTGCTGGAGGACTTCGACCACCTCTACCGCTACGCCAACCTGTACGAGATGATCGAGCACCGCAAGGCGGAGAAGATCGTCGACGGGGTGACCGAGGTGATGCCGGGCCGGCCGACGTACCTGCATCATCGCGACCCCGTCGACAACGTGCGCGAGCCCTACGACCGCTCCAGCGCGGCGCCGATCTCCAAACTGCACGCTTTGACGATCATGTCGGCCGAGCAGCAGACGATGAACTTCTACATGAACGTCGGCCCGACCGCCATGGAGCCGATCGCCCGGCAGCTCTACCAGGAGATCGGGATGATCGAGGAGGAGCACGTCACCCACTACGAGTCGCTGGTCGACCCGGGCGAGAGCTGGTGGGAGATGCTGCTCAACCACGAGTACAACGAGTGCTACCTGTACCACTCGTTCATGGAGACCGAGTCGGATCCGAAGGTGAAGGCGATCTGGGAGCTGCACCTGAACATGGAGCTGGAACACCTGCGCCTGGCCGCCGAACTGTTCAAGCGGCTCGACGGCCGTGACCCTGAGCAGGTGTGCGCGCCCGAGCTGCCGGCGCCGGTGACGTTCGAGCCGAACAAGGCCTACCTGCGTGAGCTGCTGGCCACCCAGATCGACCTCACCACGCTGGGCACCGGGTACGTGCAGGAGGCCCACGAACGCTTCGAGAAGATGCAGGAAGCCCTCATGGGCGGAGAAGCTGCTCCCTCGGAGCGGGTCATCGACGACAACCGGGCCGTCTCCGGCCACGAGTACCGGCTGCAGACCGAGGGCGAGCACCCGGTCCACAGCCTGGCCGCCAACCGCTGACCCACCCGGCCCCGACCCGCCTCCCCGCCGGGGAGACGGCCGTCCCGGTGATCATCGAACTCACAGCACGTACGGGAAACGCCGGTTCGCGGATCGGACAAGGGGGGTTGTCCGATCCGCGAGGCCGTCCCGCGGAAGGCCACGCATGAGCACACCGCCGAAATTCATCAGCGGGCCGAGCAGGTATCTTGACGACCGCCTGGGGGTGGCCGGGTTCTTCAAGCGCAACCTGCGCAAGATCTTCCCGGACCACTGGACGTTCCTGCTGGGCGAGATCGCGCTCTACTCGTTCATCATCCTGCTGCTGACCGGGACGTTCCTCACCTTCTGGTTCGAGCCCGGCATGGGGCACGTGGTCTACGACGGCTCGTACGCGCCGCTCCAGGGCGTGGAGATGTCCGACGCGTACGCCTCGGCGCTGCGGATCAGCTTCGACGTGCGCGGCGGCCTGCTGATCCGGCAGATCCACCACTGGGCCGCGCTGCTGTTCACCGCCGGCCTGGTCGTGCACATGCTGCGGATCTTCTTCACCGGCGCCTACCGCAAGCCGCGCGAGATCAACTGGCTGATCGGCATCGCGTTGTTCGCGCTGTCGCTGTTCGAGGGGCTCACCGGCTACTCGCTGCCCGACGACCTGCTGTCGGGAGCGGGCCTGCGCATCACCCAGGGCGTGCTGCTGTCGATCCCGCTGATCGGCACGTACCTGTCGTTCTTCCTCTTCGGCGGCGAGTATCCCGGCGAGGACGTCATCCCGCGCTTCTTCGCGCTGCACATCCTGCTGATCCCGGGGATCCTGCTGGCGCTGATCACCGCTCACCTCGTGCTGATGTGGGTGCAGAAGCACACGCAGATGCCGGGCAAGGGGCGCACGGAGAAGAACGTGGTGGGCGCCCCGCTGCTGCCGGCGTTCATGGCCAAGTCGGGGGCGTACCTGCTGTTCACGACCGCCGTCACGGCCGGGCTCGCGACCTTCACCCAGATCAACCCGATCTGGCTGTTCGGCCCCTACACGCCGGCCGACATCTCGGCCGGCTCCCAGCCTGACTGGTACATGGGCTTCCTGGAAGGCTCGTTGCGGCTCATGCCGTCCTGGGAGATCAACCTCTTCGGCACCGCCCACGCCGGCACGGTGCCGCTGAGCGTGCTCATCCCGGCACTGCTGCCGCTGGGGCTGATCATCACCGGGCTGGTGCTCTTCCCGTTCCTGGAACAGTGGGTCACCGGCGACCGGCGCGAGCACCACATCGTCGACCGGCCGCGCAACAACCCGCACCGCACCGCGATCGGCGTCACCGCCATCACCTTCTACGGCCTGCTCTGGCTGATGGGCGCCAACGACGTGATCGCGTCCAACTTCCACATCAGTCTCAACTGGACGACGTACATCGGGCGGGTGCTGATCTTCGTCGGCCCGGCCCTCGCCTACCTGATCACCTACCGGATGTGCCTGGGCCTGCAGCGTTCCGACGCCGCCACGATCGGCCACGGCGTCGAGTCGGGCGTCATCAAGCGCCTGCCGCACGGCGAGTTCGTCGAGATCCACGCGACGCCCGCGGAGGACATCGAGGCCCTGATGGAGGGCAAGAAGCCGGTCTCGATGCTCCCCGGCAGCACCGAGGACGGCGCCGGCGTGCTGCCGGAGGCCGCCAGGGGCCCGCTCGGCCGGCTCCGGCTCAAGATGAGCCGCGCCTACGGCGGCGAGAAGATCCCGCTGGACGGGCAGCACGACGGCGAGCACGCCAGGTCCGGCCCGCCCGCCAAGACGTCACACGACTGACACCGGCGCCGCGCCATCACGCCGGGCAGGGAGGATAAAGCGGCCTGGTGCCGGTGGAATGAGCCGAGGCGTCGGTGAAGCGGCAGCCGTAGGCGGGGTCGGCCAGCGTGGCCGGGTTGGTCACGCCGTCGCCCGCGGGCCGCAGACCGGTGCGCTGCCAGCGGACGAGATCGTCCCAGGCCGCGCCGGCCTCGGCGGGGCTGAACTCGCAGTGCCCCGCCGCGCGGATCGCCCGTTGCACCAGCAGCCGGGACCGGCCGTGCGCGGCCACGTCGGCCCGGTAGTACCGCTCCATCGAGAACGGCACGAAGTTGTCGCCCAGACCGTGCAGCGACAGCACGGGCACGTCGATCCGGCCCGAGACGGAGGGCACCGCGGTCAGCCGCCGCGTGTGCCGCGCCGCCGGGTCCGCCGGATCCACCCGCTGGACGGTCGCGTTGACGTCCACGGGCGTGGCGGGCCGGTAGACGGTGCCGCGGTTGGTCGCCACCCTGCCCGGCTCCTCCGCCAGCGGTCCGCCCCCGTCGGGCCCGGCCAGCCCGAACAGGAAGTCCTGCCAGTACGCGAACGCCGCCGCGGCCCCGGGACGCTCCCCGCCGCCCAGCTCGACCACGATCGAGCGGAACTGCCTGCCGGGCTCACCGGCCGGATCGGCCCCTCCGGTGAGCCCCAGCCGCTCCTTGATCCGGGGCACGACCGAGGTCGCGTAGTCGTCCGGGATCGGATGGGCGGGCACGTCGGCCAGGTCCTGCGCGACGAGGTGGAAGTCGAGGAAGAAGTCGAACAGCTCGTGGTCGCCGAGCACCCCGCACATGGGCAGCGCGGCGGCGTACCGGCCGGGGTACTCCTCGATGGAGCGGGCGGTGACGTGCCCGCCCATGGACACGCCCATGATGTACGTCCGGCGCGGCCGGCCCACCGTCCGCGCGAAGCGCTCGGTGAGCGCACGGGTGCTGAGCACGCCCGCGCGCACGTCGTAGCCGTTGGCGTAGTAGGAGGAGGCGGCCCAGGCGTAACCCTGGTCGAGCAGCCGCTGCCGCAGCCCGTACGCCGGCTCGTCCACGGTGAGCACCCGCGTGTCGCCGCGGTAGCCGTGCGCCCACATCACCAGGTCGCCGTTCCAGCGCGGCGGCACCTCGGCGGTGAAGGCGGCGTGCTCGTGCACACCCTGGTGCACCCGGCTGCGCCGGCCGTGCACGAGGGCCGGGGCCAGCGGCGGGTTGTCGATGGTGTACCCCGGTAAGGGCCGGTCGCCGGGGGTGGCCGACGCGGCCGGCGGGGGCAGGAACACGCACATCGCGGCGGCCAGTACGACCGCGAGGGGGGAACGCATCGTCCGTCACCCTTCTGCTCGCCAGGGGGCCGCTACACGGCAGGCTCCGGTGCCCGTTCGTCGCGCCGCCGCCGGATCCGCTTCAACCTGCGCTGCACCCGCCACGCCGCCCACATCACCCGTTTGACGGCACGCCGTTTCGTCCTCAGGTCCGCCGGAGAGTGCTGCAGAACCTTGATCGCCAGGTTGAGGTCTGTGAGGGCCCGCTGGACCTCTAGATCGTCTGCCACCACCTCACGTTACGCCGCTCCCGTGGACACGTCACCGCCGATGTCCGGCCCCGGCCGCTCCCGGCCGCCCGGGGGAGGGCCGGGGTCGCGCCGGTCGGCCAGGTCCCTGACGTCGCCGGTGCCGCTGGTGGCCGCCAGCGCGGTGGCGAACAGGATGAGCTGGCTGAGCACCTTGAGGAAGAGCAGCATCGCCGCCGCTCCGGCGACGACCTGGTAGGCCGGGTTGGAGGCGGTGATGTTGAGCAGGGCCTGGCCGACGGTCTTGAGGATCTCCAGGCCGATCGTGATGACGAGCGCCGGCCCGATCACCCGGCGCAGCGGCAGGTGCAGTCGCGGGGCCGCGGTCAGCAGCGCCATGGCCAGCAGCATGTTGACGCCGACGCCGAGCACGAACCCCGCCACCGACAGCACCCCGCGGGCGGGCGTGGCCTCCACGCCGACGGTGTTGACGGCGAGCCAGGTCAGCACCCATTCCGCGGCGAAGGCGATGGTGAGCGACAGGGACAGCAGCACCCCGAGCCCCGCCACCACGCCCAGGTCGATGACCTGGCGCAGGAGGAACCTGCCCGGGTACTCCTCCAGCCGCCAGATGGCCCTGGTCGCCGAGCGCAGCGTGTCCATCCAGAACAGCCCCGTCAGCGGCAGCACCACGCAGGCCACCAGCCCGGCCGTCCCGCCGGCGTCGCGCAGCGCCTGCACGTCGAGGCGCGGGAAGGTGTCGCTCAGGTAGCGCTGCACCTGGGCCAGCGCCGGGGGATAGTCCAGGAAGTGGCTGAGGATGGCGAAGCCCAGCAGCGCCAGGGCGAACGTGGCGAAGAAGGAGTAATAGGTGAGGGCGGCCGACAGCCGTCCGGCGTCGGTCCTGTCGTAGCGGATCACCGCCCGCACCGTGTGGTCCAGCCAGCCGTGCCGGCTCCTCGCTCGTCTCCAGCCCGCCGCCATCCGGCCGGCACAGCGCCGGGCGGCGTTCATGGCCGGCGCCGGTACGCCGGCGGGACGAGGGCGTGGCCGCCCGCCGTGGTCGTGTCAGCGAAAATGGCTCACCGCGCCGGTCGTGAGAAAGCTGGTCGGGGGAGTGCATATTACCCCTCAGCCGTCGCTTTCACCGCCATAACCGCGCTGTGGCAGCGCTGTGGCAGAAGGGGCTGCCGGGGGTATAAGGGCGGCAGGCGCGGATAGGTAAGCACACACGGCGCGTTCACCGAGGCCCATCGATGGTCGTGACGGGCATAGGTCAGCATGTCTATACAAAGAGATGACATTGAGGTACAACCAGGGCTAGCTCGTTGGTCTTGGAGGTGTCCTGTGAGACGTACCCCGATCGTGCTGGCCCTGCTGGGCGCGCTGGCCGTGACCGGCTGCTCATCCTCGGGAGGTCAGAGCGGGCAGAGCGCCCCTCCCGCGACCTCCGCCGCCGCCCCCGCCGCGGGAGGCGGCGGCGACTTCGCCGTCATCACCCACGGAGCCCCCGGCGACTCCTTCTGGGACGTGGTCAAGAACGGCGCGGAGGCGGCCGGCAAACAGTACGGCGTGACCGTGACCTACCAGGGCGACGGCGACCCGGCCAAGCAGTCCCAGCTCATCGACCAGGCCGTCTCCGAGAAGGTGGACGGCATCGTGGTCTCCCTGGCCAACCCCGACGCGCTGAAGGAGGCCATCGGAAAGGCCGTCGCCGCCAAGATCCCGGTCGTCACCATCAACTCGGGCGCCGACTCCTCCAAGGCGCTGGGCGCGATCACCCATGTCGGCCAGTCGGAGGACGTGGCCGGGCGCGGCGCCGGCGAGCAGCTCAAGACGGCCGGCGTCACCAAACTGCTGTGCGTCATCCACGAGGCCGGCAACGTCGGGCTCGACCAGCGGTGCAAGGGCGCCGAGGAGACCCTGGGCGGCACGGTCGAGCGGCTGCAGGTGGACGTGAGCAACCTGGCCGACGTCACCTCGAAGGTCACCGCCAAACTCCAGTCCGACCAGGCGGTCAACGGCGTGCTGGCGCTCAACCCGGCCGTCGCGGTGGCCGCCAGGGACGCGATCAAGGACGCCGGCTCGCAGGCGAAGCTGGCCACGTTCGACCTGTCGGCCGACGTGGTCACCGCGATCAACGACGGGGAGATCCTCTTCGCCGTGGACCAGCAGCAGTACCTCCAGGGCTATCTGCCGATCACCTTCCTCAACCTCTACAAGGCCAACCTCAACACCGTCGGCGGCGGCCTGCCCGTCAACACCGGGCCCGGCTTCGTCACCAAGGACAACGCCGCGCAGGTGGCCAAGCTGGCCGAGGCGGGCACACGATGACGATGACGGCGGATGAGCGGGTCGCCGACGTCGGGATGGCCCGGCGCCTGCTCATCAGGCCGGAGCTCGGCGCGGTCGTCGGGCTCGTGGTGGTGTTCGTCTTCTTCGCCGCGCAGTCGCCGGTCTTCCGCTCGCCGGCCGGCATCGCCAACTGGCTCGATCCGGCCGCCACGCTCGGCATCATGGCGGTCGCGGTGGCGCTGCTGATGATCGGCGGCGAGTTCGACCTGTCGGCGGGCGTGCTCACCGGGACCAGCGGGCTGATCCTGGTGACGCTGGCCACCCGGTTCGGGTTCAACGTCTGGCCGGCCATGCTCGTCGGGCTCGTGGTCGCACTGGCCGTCGGGCTCGCCAACGGGCTGATCGTGACCAGGACGCGGCTGCCCAGCTTCATCGTGACGCTGGGCACGTTCCTCATGCTGCAGGGCGTCAATCTCGGCGTCACCAAGGCCATCACCGGGACCGTGCAGGTCAGCGGGCTGCGCCGGGCCGAGGGGTTCGAGGGCGCGAGCGCCGTGCTGGCCGGAACGATCGAGATCGGCGGTACCTCGTTCCGGATCGCGATCCTGTGGTGGATCCTGGTCACGGCCGTGGCCACGTGGGTGCTCATGCGGTCGCGGGCGGGCAACTGGATCTTCGCGGTGGGCGGCAACGAGCAGGCCGCGCGGGCGGTGGGCGTGCCCGCGGCCCGTACGAAGATCGCCCTGTTCATGACCACGGCGTTCGCCGCCTGGCTGGTCGGCTCGATCCTGGCGCTGCGGTACACGTCCGTGCAGGCCAACATCGGCATCGGGCAGGAGTTCATCTACATCATCGCCGCCGTGATCGGCGGCTGCCTGCTCACCGGCGGGTACGGCTCCGCCATCGGGGCCGCCATCGGCGCGGTCATCTTCGGCATGGCCGACAAGGGCATCGTCTTCCTGGGCTGGGACGCCGACTGGTTCAAGTTCTTCCTCGGCGCGATGCTGCTGCTGGCGACGCTGGCCAACCGCCTGGTCAGGCGGTACGCCGAGGAGGTGAAGCATTGATCCTGGAGACCAGGGGCATCGGCAAGACGTTCGGCTCGGTGCTGGCGCTACGGGACGTGTCGATGAGCGTCGCGGCCGGGCAGGTCACCTGCGTGCTCGGCGACAACGGCGCGGGCAAGTCCACGCTCATCAAGATCCTGTCGGGGGTGCACCAGCACGACGCCGGCAGCTACCTGGTGGACGGGCGGGAGGTGCGCCTGTCGAGCCCCCGGGACGCGCTCGACCGCGGCATCGCCACCGTCTACCAGGACCTGGCGATGATCCCGCTCATGTCCGTCTGGCGTAACTTCTTCCTCGGCTCCGAGCCGCGCAAGGGCCTGGCCTTCGACGTGGCCAGGGCCAGGCGGGTGGCCAGGGAGGAGCTGCGCGCCATGGGTATCGACATCCGCGACGTGGACCAGCCGGTCGGCACGCTGTCGGGCGGCGAGCGCCAGTCGGTGGCCATCGCCAGGGCCGTGCACTTCGGCGCCCGCGTCCTCATCCTCGACGAGCCCACGTCGGCGCTCGGCGTCAAACAGGCGGGCGTGGTCCTGCGCTACATCGCCCGCGCCCGCGACCGGGGGCTCGGCGTGGTCTTCATCACCCACAACCCCCACCACGCCTACCCGGTGGGTGACCGGTTCCTGCTGCTCAACCGGGGCACGAGCGTGGGCGAGTACGCCAAGGCCGACATCACCACGCAGGAGCTGACCGCGCTCATGGCGGGCGGGGCGGAGCTGGAGGAACTGGCCCACGAGCTCGAACACGAGTGAAATTGGCCGACATTTGATGTGTTCGGGCGATCCTCTGGACGACCGCCAAGGCAGGAACACCTCAGGCAGGTGTGCGCCGAGTCGATCGGGGGATCGCCATGACCACCGTGGCCGGGCGGGCGGCGAGACGGCTCGCCCCCCTGGGACCGTTATTACCTCGCGCCCAGCACCGGCCCGGGGCGGACCCGGGCCGGTCGGGGCGGCCTCGCGGGACCTTTGCGGGCCTTGGTGGGCCTTGGTGGGGCCTGACCGCCGTGCGGGGACGGGCGGCCGCGCGGGCGAGCAGGGCGGGCCGCACAGGGCGGGAGGCCGGGCCGGGCGCTCCGCACAGGTGCGCCGCCGCGGGCCCGCCGTAGGGTGCGGCCCAGATTCCGCCCCCCTCCGAGGAGCAGCCATGACCGCCATCGACTCCGGCACGATGCCCATCGGCCAGGCGTTCGACCGCATGCCGTTCACCCGCCGGCACGTGCTCATCGCGCTCGCGCTGTTCATCGCGTTCGTCATCGAGTCGTGGGAGCAGCTCGCCCTCGTCTACGTCTCCGGCGACCTCGGCGCCGAGCTGGGCATCGACGAGGCGGGCGTCGGCGTGGTGCTGTCGGCGGTCGCGTTCGGCATGATCCCGGGCGTGCTGGTGTGGGGGCCGGTGGCCGACCGGCTCGGGCGCAGGCCCACGGCGTTCTGGTCGCTGCTGGCGTACGGGATCGTCGCGCTGGCCTCCGCGTTCGCACCGAACGCGGCGGTGCTGGTGGGGCTGCGGGTGGCTTCGGGGCTGGCGCTGGCCGGCGTCTACACGATCACTTTCCCCTTCTTCCTCGAACTGCTGCCGACCCGGCACCGGGGGCGGGCCGCCGTCTACCTGTCGATCGGCTGGCCGATCGGCATGCTGGCCGCGATCGGGGCCTCGGTGACGCTGGGCGACCTGGGCTGGCACGTGGTGGTGGTCGCCAGCGCGGCGGCGGGGCTGTGGGCGTTCGCGATCAGGGCGTGGGTGCCGGAGTCGCCGTACTGGCTGGCCGAGCAGGGGCGGCAGGAGGAGGCGCGAGCCGTGCTGCGCACGCTGGGCAGCCCGGACGCCGAGGCCACGTTCACGGTCGCGCGCGGTCGCGCGGGCCGGCCGCTGGACCTGTTCAAGGGCGGGCTGGCCCGGATCACCGTCGTCATGCTGGCGCTGAACTTCGTCTTCAACTGGGGCTACTGGGGCCTGCAGACGTGGCTGCCGACGCTGCTGCAGGAGAAGGGGCTGACGCTGTCGGCCTCGCTCGGCTTCGCCGCGCTGAGCGCGCTGATGATGATCCCCGGATACGTCAGCGCCTCCCTCCTGACCGGCCGGTTCGGCCGCAAGAAGGTCTTCGTCGTGTACGTGGTCGCGGCGGCGCTGGGCGGGCTCTGGTTCGCCACCGCCGAGTCCATGACGGGGCTGTACCTGGGCAACTTCGTCCTGTCGTTCTTCAGCCTGGGCGCGTGGGGCGTCTGGAACACCTGGAACGGCGAGTTCTACCCCACCGCGCTGCGCGGCACCGGCTACTCGTGGGCCACGGCCGCGCAGCTCGTGGCCACCACAGTCGCGCCTTCGGCGGTGGGCGCGCTGCTCGCGAACGCGACGGGCTTCACCGCTACCATGCTGATCATCAACGCGTTCATGGTCGTCACGGCGCTGCTGGCGGTGCCGCTGCCGGAGACGGAAGGGCGCGAGCTGGAGTGATCCTCGGCGTCGCCCTCGGGGAGTCGCCGCCGCCGATGGTGGCGGTCAGTGACGGCACGCCCTTCTGGCCGGTGCCCCGCGGCCAGGCCCGTACGGCCGAACGGGCCTTCGTCGCGGTGGACCTGACCGAGGCGCCCCTGGCGGCGGTCGCGGCCGTCCGGGTCGGCGGGCCGTGCCCCGAGGCGCTGCGCCCGGCCACCGGCTCAGGGGCCGCGATCATCGTGCGCGGCGGCCACAGCGTGACGGGCCGGCCGCTGGCGCCGCTGGACACCGAGGCGGTGCGCGGGTTCGCGGGCACGTGCGGGCTGATGGACTTCGCGGTGACGGCGACGGGGTCGCCGATGCTGACCGATCACGAGCTCGCGGTGGCGGCGATCATCGCGGCCGAGGTGCCGGGAGCGCGGATCACGTTGTCCTACGAGTTCGGCCATCCGGGGCTGCGCGAGCGGGAGGCGGAGGCGATCCGCAACGCGGCGCTCGGGCCGGCGGCGGGGCAAATCGCCGATGAGGTGGCCGGGGAGCTGCCCGGGGTGCCGGCGTACTTCGCCAGGTCGGACAGCGGGGTGGTGTCGGCGCACTACTTCCGGCGCTATCCGCTGGCCTGCGACCTGGGCGCGACGGCGAGCCTGGCCCGCGGCCGCACGGCATTTGAACAGTCGCGCTCAGGGGGCGAGGAGGCGCCGGACGGGGTGGTGGTCGCGTACGGTGCGGCGCTCGGGCGGCCGCGGGCCTACGTCGAGCGGATCGTGCAGGCACGTGGCCGGGCCGAGCTGGACCGGGCGCTCCAGGACGCCAGGGACGAGGCCCTGACCCGGGCGGTCAGCGCCGGGGCGGAGCCGGGCGCGGCGACGATCACGGAGACCACGGTGAACCCGCTGTCGTACCTGCCGGACGGGCTCTACCGGGTGCGCGTGACGGCGGACGGCCGGCCATGGGCCGGCTGATCGACCCCGGCGGGCTCGACCGGCTCTCGGCGGGGTCGCGGGTGTTCGCCACGGGGGCGGCGGAGTCGTCGTACAACCTGGCGCTCGACTGGGCCCGCTCGGTGCTCGGGCGGGGCGTCGAGCTGGTGCGGGCGGGCGAGCTCGCGCCGGTGACGCTCTGTGTGGCGGTCAGCCTGGTCGGTTCGACGACGGCGCTGGGCGAGCAGCTGCCCGCCGGCGACGAGCCCGAGCGGGCCGTGCGGGCCCTGGAGCGCCGGCTGGGCGAGCGGGCGGGGGCCGTCGTGGGGCTCAATCTGGCGGCGGAGAACGCCCTGCTCCCGCTCATCGCAGCCGCGGCGCTGGGGGTGCCGCTGGTGGACGGGGACGGCACCGGGCGGGTGTTCCCGCTGGTGGAGCAGACCACGTACACGCTGGGCGGGATCAGCCCGGCGCCGCTGGCATTGGCGGGCGGGTCGGGGGAGCTGGTGCTGCTGGAGACGGCGGCCGGCCGGGTGGAGGAGCTGCTGCGTCCCGTGGTGCTGTCGGTCGGCGGCTGGGCGGTGGCGGCGTGCTATCCGATGACGGCGGGCGACCTGGCGCGCGTGCTGGTGCCGGAGACGGTGAGCCTTCTCATGCGCGCCGGCGAGCCGGGCGTGCCCCGCTCGGCTGCGGCGCCGTACGGCGTGCGCACGCTGTGCCGGGCCCGGATCCTGAGCGTCGAGGGCAGCACCGGCCACGGCGCCGAGCTCGCGCTGCCGTCGTTGCCGTCCAGCATCGTGCTGCGCGAGTCGGAGGACCTGGAGCGGCTGGTACGGCTGGAAGCCCACAACGAGATCGTCCTGGCCCTGGCCGACGGGGCGGTGGTGGCGACGGTCCCGGACCAGATCTGCATGATCTCGACCGGCGACGGCATGGTCGTGGACGTGGACAAGGCCGAACCGGGCCTGGAGGTGGACATCATGGTGGTCAGCGCGGCCCCTGTATGGCACACGGAACGGGGCCTGGCCCTGGGCGGCCCCCGCGCCTTCGGACTCCCCCTGTGATGAGCGCGGCGCGGGCGTCCGGGTGGGAGGCGCCGGTCACGGTGGCCGAGCTGGTCGACGCGGGACCGCTGGCCGGCGCGCGCATGTACGGCGCGGGCGAGAACCCCGTGCGCGGCGTGCGGATCGTGGACGAGCTGGCGGTGTTCGCCACGGTCGCCCCGCACACGGCGGTGGTGCTGATCGGCACGGCGGCCCGCGGCGGCTGGGCGGTGGAGATGGCCATGCGCCGGGCCTGGGAGCAGGCGGCGGCGTGCGTGATCGCGCCGGCGTGCGGGCTGAGCGAGGGCTCGGGCGAGGTGCTGGCCGAGCGGCTCGGCGTGACGCTGATCTTCGTGGACGAGGACCCGCTGATCGTCGCCGTCCGGGTCGCCTCCGCCGCCTCCCGCCCCGACGCGGCCCGTACCCAGCTCGTCGCCCGCTGCGCCACCCGCCTGGCCGAGGCGGGCGCGTCGGCGCGGCGGGTCCTCGGAGTGCTGAACGCCGAACTGCCGGGCACGTCGGTGGCCTTCCTCGACCGCTACGGCCGGCCCCTGGCCGGCCGCCGCGACGCCGCCACCGGACGCTGGTCGGCCGGGGTGACGGTCCCCAGCCGGGAGGGCGGGATCCTGGGCACCCTGGTGGCCGGCGGCTCGTCGCGGTCGCCGGGCTGGCCGGCGGTCGTACGTACGGTATTGAGCCTGGCGGTGGCGCCGCTGACCGCCTGGGCGGCACAGGAGAGCCTGGCCGCCACCCGCGACTTCGCCCTCCAGACGGCCCTCGCCGAACGCCTGATCGCCGTCGGACCAGGCGAGCCCGGCGAGCCCGGCGAGCCCGCCGAGGCCGGCGGTGCCGGTGAGGCGGCCGGGGCCGGCGGGACTGATGAGGCGAGAGTGGCGGCGGCCGCGCTCGGCTGGCCGATCGGCGGCCCGATCACCGCCTACCAGCTCCGTCCGCTCACACCGGCGGCCGACGCGCCGCTGGTGCAGGTGCTCGTGGGGGCCGCGCTCGGTCAGGTGCCGGTGCTGGTCAGGGGTGAGGGCTGGGCGGGATGGTCCGCGGACGGCCCGGAGGAGCTGGCGGAACGTCTCCACCACTGCCTGCGTACGCTCCCATGGCCGTGCGCCGGCGGCGTCGGCGCGCAGGTCGAGGGCCTCCGAACCGTAGGGGAGTCGCTGCTGGGCGCGGAGGCGGCGGCGTACGTGGCAGGGGAGGGCACGGTGGTGCGGGCCGACCGGATGGGCCCGGCCGAACTGCTCGGCGCCCTGCCCACCGGCGTGCTGCGGGCGCCGGCCGCCGTCGTGCTGCGCCCGCTGCTGGAGATCGACAGGGACGGCACCCTGCTGGAGACCCTGGCCGCCGTCCTGGACGAGGGCGGCGCCCTGAAGGCGGCCGAGCGGCTGGGCGTGCACCGCAACACGATCACCACCCGCCTCGACCGCATCAGAGCCGCCGGCTTCGACCTCGACGACGCCGCCACCCGGCTGGCACTCCAGCTCGCCTGCCATGTGATGCTGACCTGATCATGGCATGCTCGTAGAGGCCACCCCCGGAAGAGGAGACACCCGGTGCCCGCTCCCCGTACGGACGCCAAACTGCTGGCGGTCAGCGACCTGCATGTCGCCTATCCCGAGAACAGAGCCATCGTCGAAGGGCTGAAACCCCTGGCCCCCGGCGACTGGCTGCTGGTGGCGGGCGACATCGGCGAGCGGCTGACCGACATCACGTGGACGCTGCGCCTGCTCGCCGAGCGGTTCGAACGCGTCGTGTGGGTGCCGGGCAACCACGAGCTGTGGGCCAGACCCGGCGAACCCGACGGGCTGCGCGGCGTGGCTCGTTACGAGCATCTGGTGGGCATCTGCCGCGAGCTGGGCGTCATCACCCCCGAGGACGACTATCCGCTGTGGGAGGGAGCGGGCGGTCCCGTGCGGATCGTGCCGCTCTTCCTCCTGTACGACTACACGTTCCTGCCGGAGGGCCACGACACCAAGGAGAGCGCGCTGGCCTACGCCCACAGCACCGGCGTGGTCTGCACCGACGAATACGTCCTGCACCCCGACCCGTACCCGACTCGCGACGCCTGGTGCCGCGCCCGCGTGGAGCTGACCGAGCGGAGGCTGGCCGACCTGGACGACGACGTGCCGCTGGTGTTCGTCAACCATTACCCCCTCGTCCGCGAGCCGACCGACGTCCTGCGCTACCCCGAGTTCGCGCAGTGGTGCGGCACCACGGCCACCAGAGACTGGCACCGCCGCTACCCGACCGCCGCCATGATCTACGGCCACCTGCACATCCCGCGGGTCACCTGGTACGACGGGGTCCGCTTCGAGGAGGTCTCGCTCGGCTACCCGCGCGAGTGGCAGCCGCGCCCCGGCGTCCGCCGGCTGCTGCGCGAGGTCCTGCCCGAGAGCTCTTGATCAAGAGGGGGTGAACACGGGCCCGCGCCGCAGCAGCGCCGCGCACCAGCGGAAGTGGCCGTCGTCGTCGCCCATGCCGAACAGGTCGTAGCTGATCAGGGCATATACGGCCTGGTAGACGGCAAGGGCCTGCCGAGAGTGGCCGAGCCGGTCGGTGAAGAGCCGGGTGAGCCGCGCGGTGTGCTCCTCGGCGTACGGGCCGTACATGTCCCAGATCGCCGCCGTGACCGCCGCCTCGAACGCCGGGTCGCCCGCGGTCGTACAGAAGCCGAAGTCGAGCACCGCGACCGGCCGGCCGGCGGCGTCGACGTGGATGTTGGGCGGGACGAGGTCGCCGTGGATCGCGGTGACCGGGCCGGTGGGCAGCGACCGCAGCGCGTTCAGCGTGCGCTCGACCCCGGCGCCGAAGTCCGGCACCCGCGCGGCGAGCGCCGCGCCGTTGCGGGCCACCGCCCTTGCGATCAGGGCCGCGAGCGCGTCCTGGAAGCGGTCGTGCCCCCGCCACAGCGGCCGGTCGTCGCCCTGAACGGTCAGCAGGCGCATCGCCTCGGTGCCCGGCACCGACGCGAGCCCGCGCAGCACGGTGAGCAGCGCGTCCGCGTGGTGTTCGGGCAGCTCGCGACCGAACTGCCCGTGGGGATGGGTGCCGCGCATCCGGACGCCGGGCAGCTCGCGCTCGTACGTCACCAGAACGCCCTCGTGCTCCAGCACCTCGAAGATCTCCGGGGTGGCGAACGGGAGCCGGTGCCGCGCGAGGTCCGCGTACACCTGGCGGGTGAGCTCGATCGGCGGCCGGCCGGTCCACACCTTGGCGACCCGGCCGTGGCCGAGCCGGTAGACGACGCCCTCGGCGCCGGCGCCGACCCGGAGCGCACCCGGGTGGCCCCGGGCCGCGAAGTGTTCGGGCCACGGATCATGGGCCGTTGTCGCCCGCCGTGAGATCTCCATCCGCGCATCCAACCAGCAGCGGGCCGGCACGACCAGGTATTTTCCCCCGCCGCCCGCTGGGGTGCCGGTCCGGCGATCGGCGACGGCTGGCCTGAGGGCGATGGCGATCGCATACGGCCTCCTTCTCGTGGCTTCTCGTGGCGCGGCAGGGCTGGATGCCCCCTCACCTGCACAGAACGCGCGGGGCCCGATCTGATTCAGGCCTTAAAGTAAGAGATGGCTAACCTAGCGTGTCCGTTCGATCACGTTGCGTATAGCGTGCGGGATGTCCACGCAGTCAGCGAAAGGAATCCCCCATGAAATCCCTGAGCCTGCTCCTCGCCCCGGTCCTCGCCGCCGCCGTCGTGGCGGCCCCGGCCGCGCCCGCCCAGGCGGCCGCCCCGGCCTGCCACGCGCATGTGTGCCTGTGGACAGGGGCCAACTACACGGGTGCCGTCTACACCTGGTGGGAGGCCAACGGGAACCGGTTCATCGGTGGCACGCACGCCGACAACGTCGGGTCGTTCGTGGCCACGAGCGGAGCCTGCTTCGTCGACACCGCCGACACCGAGTGGAACTGGCGGGCCAAACGACTGGCGTCGGCCGGCGACTACAGCTCCAACTATCGCGGCCGGTTCGGCGGCGTGATGGACCGCATCGCACCCGCCCGCTACTGCTGACCCACCAGCGGCCGGGCCTCCCTCACCCGGCCGCGCCCCCACCCCACCCCGGACACGCTCATCACCGGCGGCGCCACCCGTCACGCGCCCGGCACCGGCCGGGGCCTGGGTCAGCAGGTGGCCAGGGCGTGCCGCCACACCTCGTCGAGCGCCATCTGGATCGCGCCGGTGAGCACCGTGCCCTCGGCCAGCTCCGACAGCTCCACCCGCGGTGCCGTGAGCGTCAGCCCTTCGAGGTGCCGGACGATCGCCTCCAGCAGGACCGTGCCGGCCCGGGCGATGCCGCCGCCGATCACGATCGCGTGCGGCGACAGCACCAGGACGGCGGGCGCGACCGCCTCGGCGAAGACGGCGGCGACCTGATCGACGACCTCGGCGGCGAGCGCGTCACCCGAGGCGGCGGCCGTGAAGACGGCGGCCGCGTCCGTGAGGGCGGCCAGGCCGGACCCCGGCTGCGCGGCGGCGTGCCGGCGCGCCAGCCCCACGATCGCCTCAGCTCCGATCGCCCGCTCCAACGGCCCCCGCCCATCGCCGTCCCCGCCGGTAGCGGCACCGGCATCGGACCGGCCCTCTAGCAGACCATCGGAGCCGAACCGACCGACCGTCTCGGAATCGCGAGCCGAGCCGATCGAGTTCGCCGCGTCGGGCGGGCGGGGCGGATCGATTGAGCCGGGTGTCCCGGGTAGGCGGGGCGGGCCGAGTGTGCCGGGCAAAGCGCCGGAAGGGCGGATGAAGCCGATTTCGCCGGCCTGGCCCGCGCCTCGGTGCAGGCGGCCGTCGATGACGACGCCGGCCCCGAGGCGTTCGCCCCATTGCACCGCGAGCAGCGTGCCCGCGCCGGTGTGGCGGCGGGCGGCCGCCAGGGCGGCGAGGTCGGCGTCGTTCTCCACCGTGACCGCGCACCGGAACCGGTCCCGCAGGCGGCCGGCGAGGTCGATCTCCGACCAGCCCGGCACGCTAGGCGCGAACAGGACGCGCCCGGTGCCCGCCTCGACGATGCCCGGGGTGGCCGCGGTGACGGCCTTGACCTGGTCGGTGGTCAGACCGGCGATCGCCAGCGCCTCCTGCGCCGCCTCGTCCACCGCCTGGAGCAGGTGCCGGGCGTCGCCGTGCCCGACCGGCCTGCGGATCTCGGCGAGGCCCCCGGCGGCCAGGTCGGCGACGGCCGCGACCACGGTGTGGGGGCCGACGTCCAGGCCCAGGACGGGCGTCGCACGGCCGTTCAGCGTGAACCGGGTCGCCGGCCGCCCCACCGCGGCCGGCTGGGGTGCGTGCTGGCGTAACCAGCCGCCGGCCAGCAGGTCCTCCACGGCCTGGGCGACCGTGGGGCGGGTGAGCTCGGTCAGCCGGGCGAGTTCGGCCACCCGTACGGGCTCGGGCGCCTGCCTCCGGACCGCGTCGAGCACCGCCGCCCGGTTCATCCTCCGCAGCACCGGAGTCCCCGGCGGCCTCTCCTCCTGCATACGCATCCCTCGACCATCCGTTTCGGCACAGACCTTGACCTCGGGCGGACCGCAGCCGGAGTATATTTTCGCAGCGATCTTACGAAAAGTCCTTACATATTGGGCTTTTCCGTACCGGAGGTGGCCGTCATCATGCCCCACTCCCGCCCCCCACAGAGTCCCTCATTCCGCTTACGACCCCGTCTGGCGGCAGCACTCGCCGTTCTGCTGACGACGCTCGCCGCCCCGTTCGCCTTCCAACCGGCCGCCGTCGCCGGCACACCCGCGTCCTCCATCTCGCCTCCCACCTCGCCCCCAGCCTCCTCCGAACGCCCCGGCGGCTCAGAGGGCCCGGCGGCCCAGGCCCTCGAACGGCTCATCGGCGCCCCGCGCGCCGCCCAGGTCACCCTGCGCACGATCGACAAGGGCACGGGCAGGGACCGGTTCGAGGTGTACGCCGAGCGCGGCCGTCTCGTCGTCGCCGGCACCACCCCGGCCGTCCAGCTCACCGGCTTCGGCTACTACCTGCGCCACGTGGCCCACGCCGACATCGCGATCAACGGCTCCCAGACCGACCTGCCCCACCGCCTCCCGCTGCCCGGGTCCCGCCTGGCCAGGGACTCCTCGGTGGATCACCGCTTCGCGCTCAACGACACGAATCAGGGCTACGCGGGACCGTACCTGAGCTGGCAGGAGTGGCAGCGGCGGATCGACGTGCTCGCGCTGCACGGCATCAACGAGGTGCTCGTGTACGAGGGCCAGGAGGCGGTCTACCAGCGCACGTTCACCGAGTTCGGCTACACCGACGAGGAGATGCGGGCCTGGATCCCGCAGCCGGGCCACCAGGCCTGGTGGCTGCTGCAGAACATGTGCTGCACCGACGGCCCCGTCTCCCAGCACCTCATCGACCAGCGGATCGACCTCGGCCGCAAGATGGCCGACCGGCTGCGTTCGCTGGGCATGGTGCCCGTGCTGCCCGGCTACTTCGGCACGGTGCCGACCGACTTCAAGGCGCACAACCCGGCCGCCAACACCGTCCCGCAGGGCACCTGGAACAAGCTCGAACGCCCCCACTGGCTCGACCCGACCGACCCGATCTTCGAACGCGTCGCGGCCACGTTCTACCGGGTGCAGCGCGAGCTGTTCGGCGACAGCACCATGTACAAGATGGACCTGCTGCACGAGGGCGGCACGGCCGGCAAGGTCGACGTCGCGCGGGCCTCGCAGGCGGTGCAGCGCGCCCTGAACACCGCACACCCCGACGCCCTCTGGGCGATCCTGGGCTGGCAGAACAACCCGCTGCCCGCGACGCTCCAGGCCATCGACCGGGGCAAGATGTTCATCGTCGACGGCATCAGCGAGGAGTCCGGCATCACCGACCGCGACAAGGACTTCTTCGGCACCGGGTACGCGTTCGGCACCATCTGGAACTTCGGCGGGCACGTCAACCTCGGCGCCCGGCTCACGGTGTGGAACGAGAAGTTCCACGCCTGGCGGGAGAGGCAGGGCACGGCCATGAACGGCATCGCGCTGATGCCGGAGGCGATCGACAACAACCCGGCCGCGCTCGCGTTCTTCACCGACCTGCCGTGGCAGGACGGCCGGGCGGACATGGCGCGCTGGTTCGACGACTACGCCACCGCCCGGTACGGCCGCGACGACCCGCACGCCAAGGCGGCCTGGCGGATCCTGCTCGACACCGTCTACAGCTGGCCCGCCACCGCCGACACCCGCCACGTCACCGGCCTGTACGACGACCAGCCCGGCCTGGCGAACACCGGCTACCCCCTGCAGTACGACATCGCCGCCTTCGACCGGGCCCTCGACGAGCTGCTCCAGGTCGACCGGCGCCTGCGCGGCTCGGGCGCCTACCGCTACGACCTCGTGGACGTCGCCCGGCAGGTGCTGGCCAACCACAGCAGGCTGCGGCTGCCCGAGATCCGCGCCGCCTACCGGGCCAAAGATCTCGACCGTTTCGAACGCCTCACCGGCCAGTGGCTGGACGGCATGCGGCTGATGGACCGGCTCCTGGGCACAGACGAGAACTTCCTGCTCGGTACGTGGCAGCAGGAGGCCCGCCGCCAGGCCGCGACCCCGGCCGAGGCGGCGACCCTGGACTACAACCTCAAGTCGCTGGTGACGCTCTGGGCGGCCGGCTCCGATCTGCAGGATTACGCCCGCAGGGAGATGAACGGCCTGGTCGGGCAGTACTACGCGAAACGCTGGCAGCTCTTCTTCGACAGCCTGAAGGCGGCGCTGCGCTCGGAGGCGGAATACCCGGAGCCGATCGACTGGCGGGCCGTGGCCGAGGACTGGTCCAGAGCCGGCACCAGGCTCGCCGCCGAGCCGCGCGGCGACGCCTACGCCCTGGCGAGCGAGGTGGCCGCGATCCCCGAGGGCGCGGTGAGCGTCGCTGCCGACCGCAGAGGGGTCAAGGCGGGTGAGAGCGTGCGGGTGACGGCGGTGTTCGGCAACGCCGGCACGCTGCGGCCCACCGGGCGGGTCACGCTCGGGCTCGACGCTCCCCGGGGATACCGGGTGCGGGCCACCTCTCCGGTGCGGGCCGATCGCGTCGCTCCCGGCGGCACATTCACCGCGACCTGGACGGTCACCGTGCCCGCCGCCGAGACCGCGGGCACGACCCCGCGGCTGAACGTCACCGCCGAGTGGCGATCGGCCGCGAGCGACCGTCGATCCGACGCGGACGACCGTCAATCCGGCGGAGGCGAACAGCAAGCTGACGGAGGCGAACGGCGATCCGGCGAGAGCCGGCGGGACACGGCCTCGACCAGCCTGCTCATCGCCGGCACCGTACCCTCCTCATATCGGACGATGAGCAACACGCAGGCCGAGTTCGCCCCCACCACCGGCGACGCGGTGGCCATCGCGGCGGGCGGCGCGGACCTGTGGCGGGAGACCGACGAACTGGCCGCCGCCTACCGCCCGGACGTCCTGGCCGACGGGCAGCAGCTCCAGAGCACGGTGCTCGTCCAGGACGGCGCCGCCGAGTACACCCGCTCCGGGCTGGTGGTGAGCGACGACCTGGCCACCCCGGGAGCCACCGGGTACGCCAACATCGCCGTCACCCCAGGTCACGGCTGCCTGTTCAGCTGGGATTCCGACGGTGACGGGCGGCTCGACTCCAGCGCGGAGGCGGGCGGGTTCACGCCGCCCGTACGGGTGCGCATCGGCAGGTCGGGCGACCGGCTCACCGGCTCCTGCGGCACCGACGGCCAGAACTGGACGGTGGTCGGATCGGGCGTCGTCCCGGGTGCGGGGGTGGCCGCGCTCGACGCCGGGGTGTTCGTCAGCGCCGCCAACCGGCACACCGGCGGTCAGGCCATCGCGGTCCTGACCGAACCCGTCTCGGCTCCGTCCACTGCGCGGGACAGTTCCGCCGACACCCTGCGCAGCCCCCGCAAACCGACCACGGCACTGAGCTCGGAGCCGAACCGCGGCCCCGCTCACGCCAACGACGGCAACCGCGCCAACTCCCCGTACTTCGCTTCCCAGATGAACTGGGACACCACCTGGTGGCAGGTCGATCTTGGGGAGATCGACGACATTTCACGCATCAACGTACGCAACTACGTCAGCGGCGGACGTTTCTACGAGTACCGACTGGAGGGCAGCCTCGACGGCACCACCTGGTACACCCTCGGCGGCCGGCGGGGCCCCCGCGCCGCGACCGACGCCGGCGACACCATGATCACCGAGGCCAGGGCCCGGTACGTCCGGATCGTCGGCACCCACAACACCGCCAACCTCTCCTTCCACCTCACCGAAGTCAGCGTCTACGGCACCCCGGCTCCCTGACACACTCCCGTCGGGCCGGCGTCTCCTGCTCCGGGTCATCCGGGCGGGGGCGCCGGCCCCGGTCGCGTGATCGGCTCCGCTGATACGGGCGTGCGCGGGATCGGACCTTCTGGTACGCCGGTCGTGTGCAATGCCCCGCTGGTACGGCGTGCGTGTGATCGGGCCCACTGGTTCGCCGTGCGCGGGATCGGCTCTCACAGCACCTCGGCCATATGATCGTCCTTGGCGGTACTTTGTACCCGTGACCACCGAACCCTCCGAGGCGGCGTCCTCACCCACTCCCGGTGTGGGCGGCGTGGTCAGGCGGATCGCCTGGGGCGCTCTCACGCTCTTCCTCGCCGCGTTCGCCGTCTTCGAGAGCCAGAAGTACGGCCTGCCGACCACAGCCGCCGCGCTGCTGTTCTTCGCGTTCCCCGACCTGACCCGGCTCGCCGGCGTCCGCCCGCCGGGCGTGCTGCACCAGGCCGTGAACCGGGTGTGGATCCCGCTCGCGGTGCTGATCGCCTACAGCTTCGGCCCGATCGTGTGGCCACCCCTCTTCACGGCCGGCCTGGGCTGGCTCACCCGCATCTCCCTCGACCGCACCCTCGGCCGAGGCCCGGCGTCACCCGACCGCACGCTCGGCCGCGGACCCACCACCACCTGACCGCACGCTCGGCCGCGGACCGGCGTATCGTCACCTGACGGGCCCCTCCGGCGCGGGCCCACCGCCACCCGACCGCATGCCCGGCCGAGGGCCGGTCACATCACTGGACCGGGCCCGCCGGCGCGGGTCCACCGCCACCTGACCGCATGCTCGGATGCGGGCCCCGCCACCTGATCGCGCGCCTGGGTGCGGACCCTGGCACCTGACCGGGCGCCCGCGCCGCCCCTGATCATCGGGAGGGCGCCTCACCTCCCGCCGCCGCTTCGCGCGTCAAGCATCGCGCCCCGCACAGTCGCCCTGGCAATATCCGTTGGTGACGATCAGACGCGCACGGGCGGTCGTATAGGCGGAGGTCTGCGCACCGACGATCACGCCTTGGCAGCGCGGACAGGTGAGCGGTTGCTCGGCTTCCTCGGAAACCCTTCCCGCCGTCTCGGGTGAACGACCCACCACCGCCGGAGCCCTTCCCACGGTTTCGGGCGAACGGTCTCTCACTCCATCCGACTCCGCAGGGTTCATTCCTGCGGTCTCATACGGACGGCGGCTCGCCCCGTCCGGCTCACTCACCACCTCGGGCGGACGGCTTCCACCCCCGTCCGGTGCGGCCGCACGCGGCGGATCGGCACTGGCGGGGTCGGTCACGACATGGCTCACTGGGGACTCGGTCATACCCCTAACTGTCCCGGATGCCACCGACAATTCCTGCGACTTGCCCGCCCCTCGTAAACCGGCAGGTCACGGCAGCACTCAGGCGCTCTCCCCGACACTGCGCGCATGCCAATCCGCCAACGCCACCAAGAGACCGTCCGCCACACCGCCGAACATCGCCGCGAGCTCCTCCGCGTTGTCCACCACCACGACATGATCAAGCAGCTCCGCGCGCAGCTTGGCCGCCCTGGTGTCGCCTCCGCCGTCGGGGTCGAAGGCGGTGGCGGCCAGGAACAGACCGCCGACGCCCGCCGCGGTCGCGGTCTGCCGCGCCTGCGTGCCCAGGACCGCCGCCGGATCGGCCGGTACGGCGGGCAGAGCCGGCCGCCCGTCACGGAGCAACAGCGTGAGCGGCCGGACGGGCACCGACTCCGCCACCACGCCTTCGGGCACATGAACGCCACCGTCATCCCGGCGCGTCATCTCGGCCGGACGCCCCCACGGCAGACCTCGTTCAGCATCCTCACCGGCGCCGGCGCGCGTGAACAGAGCGCCGTCGGCGTCGACGACGAGGTCTCCAGGCTGCCATCGCTCGCCGTCGAGCGGCGCATGCGCATTCGTCATGGACGGCACGGTACGCCCTGGGTACGACAAATCAGGTGGTCCCGGCGGTCTCCGGCTGTTCGGTGTTCAGGGAGCCGATCAGGGCGTCGGCCTCGGGGTCGCGGACAGGGGCGGCGAGGCCGAGGAGGACGAACACCGCCAGCGAGGTCAGCACCGGCGCCGCCACCTCGACGGTCTGGCTCTGCCCCGGGAAGACGTACTTCACCAGGGCGAACACCACCAGCCCCGCCGCCCACGACCCGATCGCGGCCGCCGGGCCGCAGCGGCGGAACGCCGGCAGCATGCCGAGCAGCATCGGGATGGCGATCGGCCCGACCAGCGCGCCGAACCAGAGGATCAGCAGACCCAGCACGCCGCCGAAGCTGTCCGCGGTGAGCGCGATGCCCATCGACAGCGCGATGAACAGGAACGTCGACACGCGGCCGGCCAGCAGCTCGGACTGGGACGAGAGCCGGCTCGCCCGCTTCCACACCGACGGGATGATGTCCCTGATCACGACCGAGGAGATCGCGTTGGCGTCGGACGACGTCATCGCCATCGTGTGCGCGAACATTCCGGCGAGCACCAGGCCGATGAGCCCGCCCGGCAGCAGCTGCTGGGTCAGCAGCGCGTACGACTGGTCGGGCTCGGACAGGCCGGGCAGCAGGACCGGCGCCGCCCACATGGGGAAGAACAGCACGAGCGGCCAGAAGAGGTACAGCGCCGCGGAGAACAGCGCGGCGCGCCTGGCGGAAGCGCCGGTGGGCGCGGCGATGAAGCGCTGGGCCAGGTTCCAGGTCCCGCCGTTGTACGACAGCGTGTTGATCAGCAGGTAGACCAGGACGAAGCCCACGGTGTACTTGTCGTTGAACGGCTGGCCGTGCCCCTCGGGCAGCCGGTCCCACAGCGTCCAGATCGCCGACACCCCGCCGAGCTGGGCGAGCACCGCGACGAACATGGTGATCCCGGCGACGAGCTGGATGACGAACTGGCCGAGGTCGGTGAGCGCGTCGGCCCACAGCCCGCCGATCGTCGAGTAGATCAGCGTGACCCCGCCGGTGAGCAGGACGCCCCAGGCGATCGGCACGCCCGCGAACACCTGCAGCAGCAGCGCGGTCGCGGCCCACTTGGCGCCCACGTCGAAGACCTTGAGCGCGGTGCCGCTCCACGCCAGCACCTGCTGCGCCGGCACGTTGTAGCGGGTGGCCAGGTATTCCAGCGGCGAGATGATCCCGAGCCGCTGCCGCAGCCGGGGCCAGCGCGGCGCGAACAGGAACGATCCGACGACCATGGCGAACGTGATGCCGATCGCCCACCAGACGTACAGGGTGAAACCGGCGGTGTACGCGATGGCCGCGTACCCGACGAAGACCGCTGAGCTGTACCCCGACATGTGATGGGAGATGCCGGACAGCCACCAGGGCATTCTGCCGCCGGCGGTGAAGAAGTCCCGGGCGTCGCGGATGCGGGATTTCGCCCAGATGCCGATGGCGATCATCACGACGAAGTAGCCGCAGATCACTAGCCAGTCGAGAAAGCCCATGAGATCTCCCAGATCGGGGGTGGGGGAGCGGTACGGGAAGCGCGCAATGTCGGTAAGGGAGCGGTCCGAGATGTGCGGGCGCCGAGCGTTACGGGTGCGGATGGGGAAGCGGTGCGGTGGTGGATGGGGAGCGGTGCGGATGGGGAACGGTGCGATGGCGGATGGCGAGAGGGAAAGGGGCAGGTCAGGAGGTGTGGACGGGGACGCCGTTCACGAAGGTGCGCAGGACGGAGGACAGGTCGGGGGCGGTGACGATCAGGTCGGCGGGCGCGCCGGTCTCGACCCGGCCCCGGTCGAGGCCGAGCAGCCGGGACGGGTTCGCCGAGGCCAGGCGTACGGCGGTGGAGAGATCCAGCTCGGTTCGGGTGGCCGCCCAGGACAGGCACTCGAACAGTGAGCTGCCCGACCCGGCGAGCAGTTCGCCGCCGGGCAGCGTCACCCGGCCGTCGTCCCGCACGGTGACCCGCCCGCCGACCGGGGTCGTGTAGTCGCCGGGCGGGCGCCCGGCCATCGCGACGGAGTCACTGACCAGCAGCGAACGGCCGGCGCCCTTGGCGCGCAGCATCACAGTGAGGGTGTCGGCGGGCAGGTGGTGTCCGTCCGCGATGAACGTGGCGGCGAGCCGGTCCTCGGCCAGCTGCGCCCAGAGGTGGTTGGGATGCCTGCGGATCATGGTGTGGGCGCCATTGCCCAGGTGGGTGGAGAGGCGCGCGCCCGCCCGTACGGCCGCCTCGATGTCGGCGGGGGTGGCCGCGGTGTGCCCGATGGAGGCGATGACGCCCTGCCGGGCGAGGCCGGCGATGTACGCGGCGGCGCCGGGCCGTTCGGGGGCCAGCGTAACGATCCGCACCAGCCCGCCGGCCGCCTCCTGCCAGCGCCCGAACTCGGCCGGGTCGGGATCGCGCAGGTGCGCCGCTTCGTGCGCGCCGCGCGGGCCGTCCTCGGCCGCCAGGTACGGGCCTTCCACGTGCACGGCGGGGACGGCGTGCCGGACCAGCGGATCGGCCGCGCGGGCCGCCGCGATCACGCGCAGGTTGCGCACGATGGCGGCTTCGGGGGCGGTGATGATCGTGGGGCACAGGGTCGTGGTGCCGCGCCGCCACAGCTCGCGTACGAGGTCGGACACGTCGCCGGTGGACAGGTCGGGGGCGTTGAAGTCGAGCCCGCCGTACCCGTTGACCTGGAGGTCCACCAGACCGGGGAGGATGAGCGCATCGGGCGCGCCGCCGACGTCGGTGACGGCGGCGATCCGCGCCCCGTCCAGCTCGACCCGCACGGCCCGCCCGTCCGCAAGCCTGCCCGCCACCTGGGTGGAACGCCCGACGCTCATCCCGCCACCCCGAGCAGTCCCCTGGCCGCGGCCATGACCAGGCGGCCGGCCTCGGGCGTGAACGCGGCCCGCAGCCCGTAGGCCCGGTGGGCCTCCTCGATCTCGTACCCGCCGGCCGCGTAGTGCGGCTCCGGGTAGGGCAGGTAGCCGGGCACGCCGCCGGTGTACCCGGCGACCAGCAGCCCGGGGTCGCCGGCGGCGGCGCGCAGTTCCAGGGCGAACTCGACGAAGGGCTCGCCAGGCAGGAAGACCAGCGGCTCACCGGCCCACCGGTGCACCGCCACCTGGACCTCGACAGACGAGAGGCCCGGGTCGCGGAGCTGGGCGCGGGCCCAGCCGGCCCAGATCCCGCCGGGTTCGCCGGCCAGCGTACGCAGCTCGTCAGCGGCAAGGGGCTCACCGACGGGCAGAGTGACGGGGGCGGCGGCCACCGACACCGGGCCCGTGACCGCCCGCGTCCCGGCGTCGAGGACGGCCTGCCCGACCAGGGTCCCGTTCTCGCGCGCCGCCTCGAACGTACGCCCAGGCAGCGGCCCGGCGCCAGGCCGCAGGCTGTCGACCGCGGCGTGCCCGGTGTTGAGCTGACCGCAGCAACCCTGGAGGAACAGGGCCACGCCGCCGATCGCGGACTCGACGTGCCGCCGCGCGTACCCGGGCCAGTCCGCGGTGACGCTCAGGTTGTCGGGGCCGAGCGTCACCGGGTGGCAGGCGTGGGAGAACACCGTGGCGATGGGTTCGCCGTTCGCGCGCTCCAGCCGGACGACCGGGACCGCCGGGTCGGTGAGGGCCCCGCCACGCCGGTTGTGCGCGACGCCGTGCAGCGTGCCGTGGCCCCGGCGCAGCACCGCGGGCGTCAGCGCGTCGAGCGCCGCGGCCCCGGCGTCGGCCATCCGCACGCGGGCGTGCGCGACGTACGCGGGGTCGGCCACGCCGCCGATGCCGCCCCTGGTCACGGCGGGCCCGGCGTGCGTGTGCGTGACCGCCACGGCCACCGCTTCGGAGGGGATCCCGGTGCGCTCGTGCACCTCGGCGGCGACGCTCCGCACGGTGGCGGGGTCGAGCGCGATGAGGTCGGCGCAGATCACGACGGACGTGGCGGCGCCGTCGGTGACCGCCACGGCGGCGGCCAGCAGCGGATCGTGCACGGTGGCGGACGGGGACAGCCGGGCGGCGTACCCGGCGAGCGAGCCGCCGACAGGCGGCGTGAGATCCGCGACCGCGGCCCCGGCCAGCAGCGTCACAGCCATCGCACCCGCCCCCTGAAGCGGTCCTGGAAGAGAGCGTTGCGCTCGTCGCCGCCCGGCGCGTTCCCGCTGCGCCAGATCTCGGGGACGACGCCGCGCCCGGCCAGTTCGGCGACGGCCGCCGCCATGAGCACGTTGAGCGCGTACGCGTTGGCGAATGTCGAGATCGCGCCCACCCGCTCCGGCACCCCTTCGATCTCCAGCACGGCGTCACCGACCGGCACCTTCGTGTCGATGTGCAGGTCCACCAGGTCGTGCAGATTACGCCCGGTCGGATGCCTGGCCGGATGATCGGGCGCGGTGCGGTCGGCGTGCTCCCTGGAGGAGACGCCGATGAGGGTGACGCCGCGTTCGCGGGCGGTCAGGGCCGCGTCGATGAGCGCGGCGTTGATGCCGTACGCGTTCACCAGGACCAGCAGGTCGCCAGCGCCGAGCCGGTTGTCCTCGATGACCACGCGGCCGTAGCCGGGGGTGCGTTCGATCGCCATCGAGCGCAGCGCGCCGCCGGACAGCAGCGTGCCCTCGTCGAGGATCGCGCTGACGTTCACCAGGCCGCCGGCGCGGAAGAACACCTCCTGCGCGGCCAGGTTCGAGTGCCCTCCGGGGCCGTAGACGTAGATCAGGCGCTCCCCGTCGCCGGCGCGCCGGGCGAGGTGGTCGGCGATGAGCGTCGCCGCCGCCGCGACGGCGCCGGCCTCCTCGGTCTCGATCCGGCCGATCAGGCGGGCGACCTGTTCGGCGTACGTCCGCATGAGCGGCACGTGCCGTCCGTTTTGCACCTGCAGGCTCCTCATGACCGATGAAAGCGATTGCAGGCATTCAAGACCAAGACCGGAGCCCGGTCAAGAGGCGGAACGCGGCCCCGTGGAGTCGCGCGCGACGAACACGCCGGGCAGGGCGACGTGCTCGGCCGGGCCGCCCGGCGTCTCGATCTGCCTGGTCAGGACCTGTACGGCGGTCGCCCCGAGATCGTCCATCGGCGCGGTCACCGTGGTCAGGCTCGGCGTCACGGTCCTGGCGAGCAGCACGTCGTCGCACCCGACCACGCTGCGCTCCCCGGGCACGGAGACGCCCCGGCCGGCCAGCTCGGCGAGCACCCCGCACGCGGTCAGGTCGTCGAAGGCGAAGGCGGCGGTGGCGCCGGTTTCGAGGAGTGCGGCGCCGGCCTGCCTGCCGCCCTTGAACGTCGCCCTGAACGGGCCCAGCTCGGTCAGCTCCACCCCGCGCCCCCGCGCCCACCTGCGGATCGCCTGCGAGCGCCGCCCCGCCGCCCACGACGCGCTCGGCCCCGCGAGCAGCGCGAACGAGCGGTGGCCGTGCTTGTGCAGATGCTCGCCCGCGTCGAACAGCGCGCTGGTGTTGTCGCAGATCACCGAGGACAGCTCGCGCAGCGGCCGGTTGAGCAGCACGCACGGCAGGCCCCGCGCGGCCTCGCGCAGCGCCGCCGACGACGCGCGCGGCGAGGCCACGATCACCCCGTCGACCCGGCTGCGCAGCTGGGCGACGTGACGCACCTCCGCCGCCGCGCTCTCCTCGGCGTCGATCAGCATGACCGAGCTGCCCATCCGCTCGGCGGTGCGCTGGATCGCGCGGACGAGCAGCGGGAAGAACGGGTTGGTGATGTCGGGCACGACCAGCCCGATCATCTCGGCCCGCCCGGTGACCAGGCCGCGCGCGGCGGAGCTCGGCTGGTAGCCCAGCTCGCGGGCGGCGGCCATGATCTGCTCCCTGACCGGGGCGCTGACCAGCTCGGGGCGGTTGAAGGCGCGCGAGACCGTGGCGGCGGAGACGCCGCACCGCTGGGCGATCGAGTAGATCGTCGGCTTGCTCACGGCACGCTCCTCGGGGGTGGGCTCGACCCGGCTTGACCGGAGTACTCTAGCGAAGCCAGAATCCATGCAATCGCTTTCATTATTCCGCAGTACGAGCAGGCCCGGCGGAGGCGGAAAGGAAGGTATGGATTCCGAGACAGGTTCGGAGACGGGTTCGGAGCAGCCGGAGCGGGTCGCCCGCGAGCAACTCGAAAACGTCATCCTCCCCTTCTGGCTCGAACGCGGCATCGACACCGAGCACGGCGGGTTCTACACGTGCTTCGACAACCGGGGCCGGCGCCGCCTGTCCACGGACAAGTTCACCTGGTCGCAGGGCCGGTTCGTGTGGCTGCTGGCCCGCGCCGCCCGGCTCGCCGGGCCCGGCCTGCTCACCGCCGACGCCGCCGCCCTCGCCCGGCACGCCGAACGCGGCGCGTCCTTCCTGCTCGATCACGCCGTCCGTCCCGACGGCAGTTGCGCGTACGTCCTGGACGAGCGGGGCGGGCCCGCGCCCGGCGAGGACGGGGCGCCACCGCCCGCGCGGCGCAGCGTCTACGCCGACGCCTTCGTCGCCATGGGGCTGTCCGAGCTCACCGTGCACACCGGCTCGCCCGAGCACCTGCCCGTGATCGACCGGATCGTGCGGCGGGTCGCGGACGACGTGGCCGCGGGCGACCCGCCGACGCCGCCGTACCCGCTGCCGCCGGGATGTTCGGGGTTCGGCGCGCGCATGATCGTGCTGAACGCCCGGCTCGACCAGGCCCGCGCGCACCTGGCCGTGCCCGGCGGGGAGTTCGGTCTGGGTGAGCTGCGGGCCGCGCGCCGGGCCATGCTCGCGCACCGGGAGGACGGCGGGCTGTTCACCGAGACGTTCGTGCCCGATCCCGGCTCGCGCGACACGCTCCTCGCCCGGCACCGCACCCCCGGCCACGCGCTGGAGGGGATCTGGATGGCGCTGGAGGCCGGCGACCTGCTCGGCGAGACCGATGATCACGCCGGCCTGCTCGCCTCCGTGTCCGCATTGTGCCGGTCCGGGTGGGACGACGAGCACGGCGGGCTGTTCCGCTACGTGGACGTCTCCGGCCGGCCTTATGGGGGTCCGTACGAGGACCTGGTCAGGCGGACCTGGTCCACCAAACTGTGGTGGGTCCACACCGAGGCCGCCTACGCCACCCGCCTGGCGGCCGAGCGCTACGGCGACCGGGAGGCGGCCGGCTGGTTCGAGCGCGTCTGGGACTACACGCTGCGCACCTTCCCCGGCGGGGCCGAGGGCGAGGAGTGGATCCAGATCAGGGACCGGACCGGTGCGCCGCTCGACGAGGTCGTCGCCCTGCCGGTCAAGGATCCGTACCACATCGCCAGAAACCTCATGCAGATCGTCGAGCTCCACGCATCGGGAGCACAGGGGGAGCAATCGTGACGGCCACCAATACCGGCCCCGTGATCGAACGGACCGCCGGCAACCTCGAAGCCCGGATCTACCGCGACCGGGCGGCGGCGGGCGCCGCTGCGGCGCGGGCCGCGGCCGAGGCCGTGCGCGCGGCCCTGGCCACGCGCGGCGAGGCCAGGGTCGTCTTCGCGGCCGCGCCCTCACAGCGCGAGACGCTGGTGGGCCTGCGCGCCGCCGGTGGGATCGACTGGTCCAGGGTCACCGTCTTCCACATGGACGAGTACATCGGCATGCCCGCCGACGCCCCCCAGCGCTTCGGCCGCTTCCTGCGCGAAGAGCTCTGGGACGCGGTACGCCCCGGCGCCGTCCACGTGATCGACCCCGGCGACGACCCGGAGGCCGAGAGCGCCCGCTACGCCGCACTGCTCGGCCAAGGCCCGATCGACCTGGTCTGCCTCGGCATCGGCGACAACGGCCACCTGGCCTTCAACGACCCTCCCGTGGCCGACTTCGCCGACCCCCTCGCCGTCAAGGTGGTCGAGCTCGACGACGCCTGCCGCCGGCAGCAGGTCGGCGACGGCTGCTTCGCGGAGCTCGCCGACGTGCCCGCGCGGGCGGTCACGCTGACCGTGCCCACCCTGATGGCCGGGCGCACGCTGGTCGCCACCGTGCCGGGCCGGAGCAAGCGGGCGGCGCTCGCCGCCGCGCTCGACGGGCCGATCTCCGAGAGCTGCCCCGCCTCCGTTCTGCGCACCCACCCGGCCTGTACGCTCTTCGCGGACGTGGAGGCCTACCAGTGAAGATCGCCGGGATTGTCGCCCGCCCGCCGGTTGACCGGTTCGCCGGCGTGGGGGCCGATCAGTGAGGCTCAGCCGCGCCACCCTGTCCAGGGTCGCGCCCGATGCGCGCCCGCTCGCCGAGCCGCGCGCCACCGGCGTCGTGCACCTCGGCATCGGCGCCTTCCACCGGGCCCACCAGGCCGTCTACACCGAGCTGGCCATGGCCGCGACCGGCGACGACCGGTGGGGCATCTGCGGGGCCGGCCAGCGCAGCAGCGCCGTGGCCGACCTGCTGCGCCCGCAGGACTGCCTGTACGGCGTGCGGGCCGGGGACGGCGTCCGCGTGATCGGGTCCGTGCGCGAGGTGCTGGTCCCGGGCGACGACCTCACCGCCCGCCTGGCCGCGCCGCAGACGGCGGTCGTCACGCTCACCATCACGGAGAAGGGCTACCGCAGCGTCTCGGGGCCGTCCACCGCGATCGGGCGGCTGGTGGCCGGGCTGCGCGCCCGGGCCGCCGCCGACGCCGGCCCGCTCACCGTCATCTCGTGCGACAACCTGCCCGGCAACGGCGCCACCCTCGCCGCCCTCGTCACCGAGCTGTGCGAGCCGCCGCTCTTGAAGTGGGTCGAGCAGAACGTCACCTTCCCGGCGAGCATGGTCGATCGGATCGTCCCCGCGACCACACCCGCCGACCTCGACGACATGGAGGCCAGGCTCGGCCTGCGCGACCTCGGCGCGGTGGTCACCGAGCCGTTCACGCAGTGGGTGATCGAGGACGACTTCGCCGGCGACCGGCCGGCCTGGGATCGGGCGGGCGCACTGCTGGTCGGGGACGTCCTGCCGTACGAGCGGATGAAGCTGCGCCTGCTCAACGGCAGCCACTCGGCCATCGCCTACCTGTCGGGCGCGGAGCACGTGTCCGAGGCGGTGGGCGACGCCGCGTTCGCCGGATACCTGCGCGGGCTCATGGACGAGGACCTCACGCCCACCCTGCACGGGCTCGGCACGTTCGACCTGGCCGGATACAAGCGGTCGCTGCTGGCCAGGTTCGCCAACCCCGGCCTGCGGCACCGCGTCGCGCAGATCGCGGCCGACGGCTCGCAGAAGCTGCCGCAACGCCTGCTCGACCCGGCCCGCGAGCGCCTGGCCGCCGGGCACGAGCCCCGCTGGATCGCGCTGGCGGTGGCGGGCTGGATGCGGTACGTCACGACGGCAAGCGAGCTGGACGACCCCCTGGCCGACCGGCTCACGGGCGACCCGGACGCCGGCGCCGAGGCGACCGTGGAGCGCCTGCTGGCGATCGAGGAGGTCTTCGGCGCCGACCTGAGGGAGGACCGGGTCTTCCGCGAGCTGGTCACCGACGGCCTGCGCCGGCTCACCGCCGACGGCCTCACTTCCATCCTCCGCACCTTCGACGCCTGGCGCGGCTGAAAACCAGTTGAGCCCTGCTCCGGCGTTCCCATAGGTTGCCTGCGGCCCACCACAGTGAAGACCGAAGGACATGACCGCGTGACCCCGCCTGCTCGCCGGACCTGACACGTTCTTCCGCTCTCTTCCAGCCGGCCCCTGCGGCCGGCTCCGCCGGGCTGCCCGCGTGCGCCCGGTCGTTCAGCGTCTGAGGCCGCGCGTAACCGGCCTCGTGTCAGGTCTTGAGAGATCATGTCTTCACAACCTCATATCGTGCTGCCCTGGGTCGTCCGCCGGACCAGGCTGCCGCTGCTGTCGACGCGCTGCGTCGCGTGCCTGTCGGAGTCGGCCACCACCGGTGAGGGCAGGTTCCGGGTCAACGCGCAGGGCAAGCTGCTGGACGTGTGGCTGCTGGTCCGCTGTGTGTCCTGCGACCGGACGAGCAAGCTCACCGTGCACGAACGCGTGCCGGTCAGGACGGTCGAACCGGCCCGGCTCGACCGCTACCACACCAACGATCCCGAGCTGGTGGCCGCCACGCTGCTCGATCCGGCGTTCGCCAGGCGCAACCGCTTCACCCTGGACTGGAGCGGGTCCTGGCGGCTGGACGCCCCGCCGCCACGGCTCGACGAGCCGTGGCCGGTGCGGGTGGAGGTCGTCTTCGAGGACCCGGTGCCGGTGCGCCCTGACCGGCTCATCGCGCGCGGCCTCGGCCTCAGCAGGAACGAGGTGCGACGCCGCATCAAGTGCGACAATCCGCTCCGCCGTACGGTGATCACCGGGTTCACCTTCACCCTGATGGCCGTGGACTGACCGGACAGGGGTGGCCCGGAACGCTCTCCGGGCCACCCCACCGGCCTCAGTCCGGGGCGGCGGTGATCGGGCGGTGGGCGAGCGGGCTGGAGAAGATCATCGTGCTCGACGGCTTGCCGTAGACGGCGAGCCGGTCGATCAGCCGCTCGAACGCCGCCATCGACGGCACCGCGATCTTCAGGATGCTGCACACGTCGCCGGTCACCCGGTGGATCTCCCTGACCTCCGGCCAGGTCGCCACCTCGGGATCACGCAGCACGCAGGTCGGCCCGTAACAGGTGAGCTGCACGAATGCGGACACCGTCCAGCCGGCCCGCCCCGGGTCCACCGTGGCGTGGTAGCCGGTGATCACCCCCGCCTCCTCCAGCCGCCGGACCCGCTCGGCCACGGCGGGCGGCGACAGGTGCACCCGGCGCGACAACTCGTTGAACGACAGCCGCGCGTTCTCCTGCAGTTCGCGCAGCAGCTCCCAGTCCATGGCGTCCACCAGCGGCTCCTTTCGTTCGGAAACAGCATGCCCGAGATGGATGACGAACGTGAACCGATCAGTGGCGAAGCCCGTTCGGACGGCATTCCTCACGGCACCAGCGCCGCACCATCATGAGGTGCCGACACACGCCGGCATGATGAAGGGAGCGCGGCGCGATGAAGACGACAGGACGGGTACGCCCTGTCTCAGCGGCCGAGCGGGCCGAGCGGGCCCGCGCGAGCGGCGGGCTGCCGACCCTCGAGTTCGAGCGGGAGATCCCCTACGACGCCTACGTCCGCACCGACGTCCTGCACGACCTGCAACGGCCGCTGACCGACGCCCCGGGCGAGATGTCGTTCCTGGTCATCACCCAGGTGATGGAGCTGTACTTCCACCTCGTCGCCCACGAGCTGCTCGCCGCGAGGGAGTCGCTGCGGGCCGATCGGGTACGGGACGCGGTCGCGGCGCTGCGCCGCACCGGCCTGCACCTGGAGGCGATGAACGCCGGCTGGCTCGGCCTGCGCTGGATGACGCCCGCCGACTTCAACAGCTTCCGCGACCGGCTCGGGGAGGCGTCGGGGCTGCAGTCGGGCATGTACCGGCTGGTGGAGTTCCGGCTGGGGCTGAAGAGCGAGGCGCTGCTGCGGCCGTTCAAGGGCGGGGCCAGGGAGGAGGAGTTGCGGCGCGCGTACGAGGAGCCGAGCGTCTGGGACGCCGCCACCGCGCTGCTCGCCCGGCACGGCCACGACCTGCCGGAGTCCGTGCTCGGCCGGGACTTCGGGGCGGAGTACGAGCCGCACGAGGCGGTCGAGCGGGCCTGGGTGCGCGTCTACCGGGACGACGCGGCGGGGCACGCACCAGGCGGCACGACAGGGGATGGGCCGCGGGCGCTCGGGGACGCGCTGGCCGAGGTGTCCGAGCGGTTCGGGGACTGGCGCTACCAGCACGTCGCGGCCGTGCGCCGGTCGATGGGCGCCAAGCCGGGCAGCGGCGGCTCCAACGGGCTGGCCTGGCTCGAACGCAGCATGGCCCGGGTGGTCTTCCCCGAGCTCTGGTCCGCCCGTACGCACCTGTGAGATGCCCGTATCCGCAGGTGAGGGGTGCGACCAGAGCCCGGGGAGCGCCGGCCCGCGCACGCGCGAGCCGGCGGGCCTGACCGGTCAGCAGGTTCGGCAGGTTTCAGGCAGGTTCAGGCAGGTGCGGCGGGCTCAGCAGGTGAGGTTGCCGCCGGGGGAGACCCCGAGGAGCTGCGTGAAGCGCTGGTAGGAGTTGACCCTGCTCTGCACCTGGCCCGGGTTGCCGCCGTTGCACTCGATGCTGCCGTTGATGCTGCGGATGGTCTCGCCGAAGCCGCGGCCGTTGACCATCGCGTTGTGGGCCGTCATGGTGCCGGGGCCGTTCTGCGTCATCCAGTACCACAGGGCCGTCTTCCAGGCCACGGCCGCGTCCTGCTGCACCAGCCAGGGGTTGGTCAGCAGCGGCAGGCCGAGCGCGTCGCCGGCCGCCTTGTAGTTGAAGTTCCAGCTCAGCTGGATGGGGCCGCGGCCGTAGTAGGCGGCCTGCCCGGCCGGGCACCCGTACGACTGGTTCGGATCGCAGTAGTGCGGGTAGTTCGCGGTGTTCTGCTCGACGATGTGCACCAGCCCGCCGGTCTCGTGGCCGACGTTGGCCAGGAACGCGGCCGCCTCCTGCTTCTTGACGGTGTCACTGCCCGTCTTGGCGAAGGCGGGGAAGGCGCTCATGGCCGTGACCAGGCCGCTGTAGGTGTAGAAGGAGTTGCGGCCGGGGAACATCTGGTCGAACTGGGCCTGGCTGACCACGAACCCCGACGGGTCGGGCGGGTTGGGCGGGTCCGTGGGGCCGCCGGAGCAGGTGTAGGGGTCCCAGTACCAGTGGCTGATCACCGGGTCGTAGCCGGGGTTCTCGTGGACGGCGATGTAGTGGTTGCCGTCGGTGTAGCGGACGATGCTGCCGACGGCGTAGAACTGCCCGGCCACCCAGTTCGGGTAGGAGCAGGCCGTCCCGCCGCCACCGCCTCCTGAGCAGGAGCCCTGGTCGGCCCAGACGTCGGCGCCGCCCGGGGTCTCGTTCTGGGTCCACCACTTGGCGGACCAGTTGTGCCCGTTGTGCGACACGACCGCGCCGCCGGTGTAGACCGCCGACGCGCTCCACGCCGTCGCGCAGGCGGCGGCGTTGGCCGCGGACGGCAGCAGCACCGCGAGCACCCCCCAGACCAGAGATAAGACGGCCGGCAGGATCAGGATCCTTCGCACGTGCGCCACTCCTCGAATCTCATAGGAAAGTTTCCTAAGGATTAACGATAGAGCTGCCACCGCGCAAGGCCCAAAGTCAGACTCGCCCCGCCGATCGTGCGCTCGCCCGGCTCAGGACGAAGGACCAGCAGAGCCGCGACCCGGCCACCACGGTGCCGGCGGCCGCGGCGGTCATCAGCCAGATCATGAACGCCGGGTAGAGGTAGACCACCTGGATCCACATGATGTCGGCGCCGCGGGCCAGCACGCGGAAGACCGGCGCGGCCGACAGGCACAGCGCGAGCGGCGCCAGCCAGACCACCAGCCGCGCCCGCCGCCATCCCGTACGTCGTCGTGCCCAGCGCCGGGAGCGGGCCGCGCCGCACACCGCCAGGCCGGCGGTCACCAGGGTCAGCAGCAGGAATGCCAGGTCGACGGGCAGGTACGGCGGCGAGGACGGCACCTGCGGAGTGTCTCCCTCGATCAGGGCGACCAGGCCGTCCATCAGGGCGTGGGCGTCGGCGTGGGCCATGCCGGTGTTCGCCATGACGGCGACGCCGTACCCGGATCCGGGCATGAGCAGCTGGTCGGCGGTGGAGGTGAACAGGTCGCCGCCGTGGCGCACGGTGGGGGCGCCGTGCGGGGTCCGGCCGAGGAACCAGCCGAGGGCGTACTTCTCGTTCGCCCGGGAGGGGGTGCGCAGTTCCTTCACGCTCGCGGGGGTCAGGAGGCCGCCGTTCTGCGCGATCAGCCACCGGGCCATGTCGCCGGCGGTGCTGACGACACCCCCGGAGCCGTTCCCGAACCCGGTCGGCTCGGGCAGGGCGACGGCCCGGCCGAGGACGACCAGATGGCCGCGCGCACTGGCGGGCAGGTCGCGTTCGCGATCGAGCGTGGTGCTGGAGGTCATGCCGAGCGGGGTGAAGACGTGGGCGCGCAGGTAGGACGCGAACGGCTCGCCGCTCACCACCTCGACCAGGCGGGCGGCTACCTGGTAGTTGGTGTTGTGATAGCTGAAGACGGCGCCCGGCGCCGCGGCCGGCTTCGCCGTCCGCAGCCGTGCCACGGAGCCCTCCAGCGTCTCCGGCTGGGGCAGGCTCTTCTCGCGGAACGTGGTGTCGGCCATGCCGGAGGTCTGGTCGAGCAGCTGCCGTACGGTGATCGCGGCCGCACGGGGATCGGCCATGGTGAACTCCGGCAGGTAGCCGCGCACCGGCCGGTCGAGCTCGACCCGGCCCTGCTCGACCAGTTGCATCACGGCCAGCGAGGTGAAGGACTTGCTGACGGAGGCGACGGCCATGGGCGTGCCCGCCGTCACCGGCTCGCCGGTGGAGGTGCGGCCGTACCCGGCGGCGTGGACGACCTCCGTCCCCTTGACGATCGCGACCGCCGCGCCAGGCAGCCCGGTCGCCTCCCGGTAGCGCTCGACGAACGCGTCCACGGACGCCGGCGACGGCGAGGAGGGGCTCAGGGCAAGGGTGATCGCGGTGAGCACGTTGATGAGCATCCGACGAAGCTAGCCACGCCCCGGGGCCGTCACCATTGCGGTCCGCCTCCGTCTTCCCCTGCGGAAACCCGCCATCTACGTACGGGCACCGGGCCCTGGTGCCGTCCCGGCGGACCGGTGGATCTGAGGACCAAAGGCACTTACGCGCGGGACCTTGTCCCCGGGCGCCGCCCGCCCGTGCCGGGCGAGGCTGAAGGCAGAGGCCGGAGAGCAGTGTCCGAGAGCAGTGCCCGAGAACAGTGTCCGAGAGCAGTGCCCGAGAACAGTGGAGGTGCGCGATGACCCGACCCATCGTCGTAGGAGTGGACGGATCGCTGCCGTCGGCCGCAGCGGTGGAATGGGCGGCGGCCGAGGCCGGCCGCAGAGGTCTGGGCCTGCGCCTGGTGCACGTGTACGAGGAACGCCCCTACGACGGCTACGACGCCGACGACCCCTCGGGCCCGCTGGCCATCGCCGCCGACCGGGCCCGCGGGACGGCCCCCGGCGTCGAGGTGGCCACCCGGGCGCTTCCCGGCAACGTGCGCGACGTCCTGATCGGCGAGTCCGTCACCGCCGACACCGTGGTCCTGGGCAGCAGGGGGCTCGGCGGCTTCACCGGCATGGTGATCGGCTCGGTCAGCACGGCCGTCGCGGGTCACGCCTCCGGCCCGGTCGTGGTCGTCCACGGCCGGCCCGCGCAGTCGTACGGCCGCGTGGTCATCGGCTACGACCGGTCACCGTACTCCGAGGCGGCCATGGAGTACGCCGTCGAGCAGGCGCGCGTCCGGGGCGTTCCGCTGCACGCCGTCCACGCCTGGCAGACGCCGGTCTTCGCCCCGCAGGCGGCCGCGTACAACACCCTGCTCGTGGACGTCTACCAGGAGGAGTCCGCGGCGGTGGCCGAGAGCGTGGCGCGGTGGCGGGAGAAGAACCCCGACGTCGAGATCGCCCACAAGACCGTCTCCGGGCACCCGGTGAGCGTCCTCGCGGCCGAAGGGGCCACCGCGGACCTGGTGGTGGTCGGCTCGCGCGGGCACAGCGGCCTGGTCTCGACGGTGCTCGGCTCCGTCAGCCACGGCGTGCTGCACCACGTGACCTGCCCGGTCGCCGTGGTACGTCCCCGCTAGGCATCCCGCCCTCCTCCCGTCCCCGGCGGGCAGGAGGGCGCTCGCCGTTTCGCGCGTCCTCGGAGACGCATGCCGGATTCACCGGTCATGCCGGAAACGCGGTCCAGAGGGCCTTCCGTGGGCAGGGGTTTTGCGCGTACAGGCGGAAAAGAACCCTTCGCCCCGAAGGCGAGCGGCCCTGGGCCCTGGACCAAGAGCGCCGGACGCGGTCGGATGGAGACGACGAGAGGGAGGACACCGTGATCATCGTGGGAGTGGACGGCTCGGCGCCGTCACGGGCGGCCGTGGAGTGGGCGGCGGACGACGCCGCCCGGATGGGCCTGCCCTTGCGGATCGTGCACGTGATGGACACCTCGTGGTACCTGGTCGGCCGGCGCCCCGACGCCGCCCTGCCCGACGCGCTGCTGACCACCAGCTCGGCCGCGGTGGGTTCGCCGGCGCGCTGCTGGGCTCGGTGAGCACGGACGTGGCCGGGCAGGCGCACTGCCCGGTCGTGGTCGTACGGGACGAACCCCGCCAGGAGCACGGCGAGATCGTGGCGGGGGTGGACGACTCGCCGGAGTGCGAGCCCGCCCTGGCCTACGCCTTCGAGCAGGCCCGGCTGCGCGGCGCGACGCTGCGGGTGGTGCACGCCTGGCAGTTGCCGTCGCTGGCCCTCGATCCCGAGGCCGTCTACGACATGGACGAGGTCCGTACGGCGCAGCACCAGGTCGTCCGCGACCGGCTCCAGTCGCTCACCCGCGACCATCCGCAGGTGAAGGTCGTCGAGGACGTGCGGTCCGCACATCCGGTCGACGCCCTGAACAGGGTGGCGGAACAGGCCGACCTGCTCGTCGTGGGCTCACGCGGGCACGGCGCGGTACGGTCGGCGCTGCTCGGCTCGGTCAGCCGCGGCGTCCTCCACCACGCGAGTTGCCCCGTGGCCGTGGTCCGCGCCTGACCACGCGGCCGCGTCTGACTCCGTACTGGCGCCCCGTACCGGCGGCTCGTCCCGGGGCCCGGATCAGGGGCGCAGGACGAGGCGGATCGGGGCGCCTTCCTTCCTGGCCAGCCGGTCGAGGGCGGCCGGCGCCTCCGCCAGCGGCAGCACGTCGCTGATCGAGCCGGACAGATCGAGCCGCCCGCGCACGGCGAGCCTGACGAGCTGCTGCACGTGCTCGGGCGCGGAGCCGTAGCTGCCGCGCAGGGACTGGCCGAAGTACGCGAGCGCGACGTCGTTCGGCACCGCCACCGGCTCGTTGGCCAGCCCGGCCACGACCAGCAGCCCGCCTCTGCCGAGCAGCGGTATCGCCTGCTCGCGCACCGGGCCGGCGCCGGCGAAGTCGAAGGCGGCGTCCAGCCCGAGACCGCCGGTCAGATCGCCGACCGTGTCGCGCAGGACCGGGTCGGCCGGGTCGAGCGCCGCGTCGGCGCCGAGCCCGAG